>NC_000914.2:300000-536165 GCF_000018545.1 Sinorhizobium fredii NGR234 | reverse complement strand
AGGGTTTATACCGCGTCCCGAGCAGCCCCTGCTCGCCGGCAAAACATGCGTGTTTCTCCTTCATTCCTAGGCACTTAGATGGACGCTTGCGCTCCGCCAGGCGCCAGCACTTTTCCAGGGGAGAAATACGGCCGTTCGCCTGACTACCAAACGTCACCGCGAAATAGCGGTCGTATTGCTCCCCGCGACTCACCCGACTCAGCCTTGGTGAATATATTCGAGTTCTGAGTTGCTGCGGTTGCCCGGAAAGAGAGCCGGGGCACATAACTTTGCTGCCAACTTCTTCATTGGGCCCAGCAATTGGTTCTGCTCGACTTGCTTTCACCATCTGTCCCTCTCTGCGGCGTACTGTCCGTTACAGGCCATGCCCCGCAAAAATAGAAGGTGATTCTTCCTGACCGTCCAGAAGATTGGGATTGACAATGGGTTGAAAAGACCCTGCTTGGCTCAAGTGAGCCGAAGGATTACTTTCGCAAATTTGTATTTGTCCGCTGAGGGTTAGACGCGGATCACGGCCGTCTATGGACACGAATTGTTCTCCTGTGAATCCTACAAGACGCAAGGGGGCCTTCGGGTCTGCAAAGGCAGACGTGACGCGACGCAACGCCCAACGCGTTCCAGGGAACCTTGTAGGATCCTACAACTGCCACCCGATTCCGATTTGTGCTGATTTCCCCGCGGTCCAACAACGACGGAGAAATTCATGCAGATTCTCGCGATCTCAAAGCCGCGAAATATCGAAGAAGCCCAACTTCTCCGCAGCCATCACGAACTGCGCGCCCGCGTCTTTTCCGATCGTTTGGGCTGGGAAGTCAATGTCGTCGGAGGCTGTGAGTCAGATACTTTCGACGATCTTCAACCGACCTACATCCTAGCCGTATCGAGCAACGATCGAGTGGTTGGATGTGCTCGCCTACTGCCTGCGCTCGGCCCCACGATGGTGGCCAACGTTTTCCCCTCGCTCCTTTCTGCCGGTCACCTCAACGCTCATTCCTCTATGGTCGAGAGCTCGCGCTTTTGCGTGGACACCTTCCTTGCTGAGAGCAGGGGAGACGGCTCCATTCATGAGGCGACGCTCACAATGTTCGCGGGGATCATCGAATGGTCGGTGGCTAACCGCTACACCGAAATCGTCACGGTGACGGATCTTCGGTTCGAACGGATCCTCGCCCGCGTCGGTTGGCCGCTTCAGCGCATTGGCGAGCCAAGGCCGATCGGAGCGACCGTGGCCGTGGCGGGCACTCTGCCGGCAAAGGCAGACACATTCATGAGGCTCCGCCCCGCCAACTACCGCTCTCAAATCATCAGCACTTTTGGCCAATCAGCGTAAGGAGAAATCAGTGGAACAGCTTCGCTCTCATCCTCGCCTCGTCCGCAAGCTTCAGGAGGCGCTTGGCGACCAGCTCTGCGTTGCTTTGGACGATAGCAACGTAGTAGAGATAATGCTGAATCCCGATGGTAAGCTGTTCATAGAACGGCTCGGGCACGGCGTCGCGCCCGCTGGCGAGATGTCGTCGGCTGCGGCGGAAATGGTGATTGGGACGGTTGCTCATGCCCTCCAATCCGAAGTGGACACCGAACAACCCATCATTTCCGGTGAGCTTCCGATAGGCGGACATCGTTTCGAGGGTCTATTGCCGCCAGTGGTCGCGAAGCCCTCCTTCACAATCCGTCGTCGGGCATCTCGCCTGATCCCACTCGACGACTATGTCCGCTCCGGTGTGATGACCGAGGCCCAGGCTGCGACGATCCGCAGCGCCATTGACTCACGCCTCAACATCATCATTTCCGGTGGAACTGCCTCCGGCAAAACGACGCTCGCAAATGCAGTAATCCATGAGATCGTGAGGAGCGCGCCGGAAGACCGGCTCGTCATCCTCGAAGACACCGCCGAAATCCAGTGTGCGGCCGACAACGCCGTTCTTCTTCGTACCAGCGATACGGTTGACATGGCGCGGCTGCTCAAGAGCACGATGCGCCTGCGTCCCGACCGAATAGTCGTCGGCGAGGTGCGCGATGGTGCTGCCCTCACCTTGCTCAAGGCATGGAACACCGGACATCCAGGCGGCGTGGCAACAATCCACTCGAACACGGCGACTTCCGCGCTCCGGCGCCTGGAGCAGCTGACGGCCGAAGCAAGCCAACAGCCGATGCACGAGGTGATCGGGGAGGTTGTCGACCTCATCGTTTCCATCGAGCGTACGCCGCGAGGCCGGCGTGTGCGCGACATCATCCAGGTCGAGCGCTTCGCCAACGGCCGATACGAGATCGAATCTGACCAACTCACCGAAGAACGGGAGGAGCGGCATGTCGCGTAAGAATGAATTTATCTCCATCGCGCTTCTTGCTTCGCCACTCATTTTGGCGTCGGTAGCACCGGCACTGGCCAGTTCAGGCGGCAGTCTGCCCTGGGAAGGACCGCTCGAGCAGATCCAGGAGTCCATCACGGGGCCAGTCGCGGGCTACATAGCACTTGCGGCAGTCGCGATCGCCGGCGGCATGCTGATTTTCGGCGGTGAGCTGAACGATTTCGCGCGGCGGCTGATGTATGTCGTGCTTGTTGCCGGCATCCTCCTCGGCGCCACGACCATTGTCGGCCTGTTCGGCGCGACCGGCGCTTCGATCGGCCTGACCAATGATCGCGCCACTTCGACGCGCCCGAGTGCAGAAGGGGAGGGGGCACATGGCTGAGGCGCTATCCGAACGTTACCGCAATCGCATTCACCGTGCGCTCTCCCGGCCGAACCTCCTGATGGGCGCGGACCGGGAACTGGTTTTGATCACCGGGCTTGCCGCGGTCATCCTGATCTTTGTGGTGCTGACTGTCTACTCGGCGCTCTTCGGGGTTGTCGTGTGGATCGTGATCGTCGGCTTGCTCCGCATGATGGCGAAGTCCGATCCGCTGATGCGGCAGGTCTATGTCCGGCACATTTCCTACAAACCCTACTACAAGGCGACCACCTCTCCGTGGCGGCGGTATTGAGGAGGCTGATATGGTCGCGCTCAAACGGTTTCGGGCAACCGGCCCATCCTTCGCGGATCTCGTCCCCTATGCCGGCCTGGTCGACAACGGCGTGCTTCTGTTGAAAGACGGAAGCCTGATGGCCGGCTGGTATTTTGCCGGGCCGGACTCCGACAGCGCCACAGACTTCGAACGCAACGAACTATCGCGCCAGATCAACGCAATCCTGTCGCGGCTCGGAACCGGCTGGATGATTCAAGTCGAAGCCGCCCGTATCCCGACGTACGATTATCCCTCGGAAGACCGCTGCCATTTCCCCGATGCTGTGACGCGCGCAATTGACGCTGAGCGACGGGCGCATTTCGCGCGCGAGCGAGGACATTTTGAAAGCAAGCATGCGCTGATCCTGACCTATCGGCCGTCGGAGGCCAAAAAGACAGCCGCTCAGCAAATACATCTACTCGGACGGGGAGAGCCGTAGGAAGACCTATGCGGACACTGTGCTCTTCATCTTCAAGAACGCCATCCGCGAGATCGAGCAGTATTTCGCCAACACCCTTTCGATCCGGCGCATGGAAACGCGCGAGGCCGCCGAGAGGGGAGGGGAGCGTGTCGCCCGCTATGATGAACTGCTGCAATTTATCCGATTCTGCATCACCGGCGAAAACCATCCGATCCGATTGCCAGCTGCTCCCATGTATCTTGACTGGATCGCGACCGCCGAACTCGAGCATGGTCTGACGCCGAAGGTCGAGAACCGGTTCCTCGGTGTCGTGGCGATCGACGGGCTCCCCGCCGAGAGCTGGCCGGGCATCCTCAACAGCCTCGACCTTATGCCTTTGACGTATCGCTGGTCGTCGCGCTTCATCTTCCTTGATGCGGAAGAGGCGCGTCAGAAGCTCGAACGCACGCGCAAGAAGTGGCAGCAGAAGGTCCGGCCGTTCTTCGACCAGCTATTTCAGACGCAAAGCCGGTCGGTCGACCGGGACGCCATGACAATGGTGGCCGAAACCGAGGATGCCATCGCGCAAGCGTCTTCGCAGCTTGTCGCCTATGGCTATTACACACCCGTGATCATTCTCTTCGACAGTGATCGCGAAGCGCTGCAGGAAAAAGCCGAGGCTATCCGCCGGCTGATCCAGGCCGAAGGATTTGGGGCGAGGATCGAAACACTCAACGCGACCGAGGCCTATCTCGGGAGCTTGCCCGGCAACTGGTATTGCAATATCCGCGAACCGCTGATCAACACCAGCAATCTCGCCGATCTCATTCCCCTGAACTCCGTGTGGTCGGGAAGCCCGGTCGCACCTTGCCCTTTCTATCCTCCCAATTCTCCGTCGCTGATGCAGGTTGCAAGCGGTTCGACACCGTTCCGGCTGAACCTGCATGTCGACGACGTCGGCCACACACTGATCTTTGGTCCGACGGGATCCGGCAAATCCACGCTGCTGGCGCTGATCGCGGCACAGTTCCGACGCTATGATCGTTCCCAGATCTTCGCCTTTGACAAAGGAAGCGCGCTCCTACCGCTAACGCTGGCTGCCGGGGGCGATCATTACGAGATCGGCGGCGACAATGCGGAAGGGCGTAAGGCACTGGCCTTTTGTCCGCTGTCGGATCTCGAAAGTGACGCCGATCGGGCTTGGGCCGCGGAGTGGATCGAGATGCTGGTCGCTCTGCAGGGTGTCACTATCACGCCCGATCATCGCAATGCCATGTCCCGCCAGGTCACCCTAATGGCCAGCGCTCCCGGACGATCGCTCTCCGATTTCGTGAGCGGCGTGCAGATGCGCGAGATCAAGGACGCCCTGCATCACTATACAGTCGACGGGCCCATGGGTCAGCTTCTCGACGCCGAGCACGACGGACTATCGCTCGGCGCCTTTCAGACCTTCGAGATCGAGCAACTCATGAACATGGGCGAGCGCAATCTCGTCCCCGTGCTCACCTATCTGTTCCGTCGCATTGAGAAACTGCTCGACGGCTCGCCGAGTGTGATCGTGCTGGACGAGGCTTGGTTGATGCTCGGCCACCCAGTATTCAGAGCCAAGATCCGCGAATGGCTGAAGGTGCTACGGAAAGCCAATTGCGCCGTCGTCCTCGCGACACAATCAATCTCCGACGCGGAGCGTTCCGGCATCATCGACGTGCTGAAGGAATCCTGCCCGACGAAGATCTGCCTTCCGAATGGAGCCGCTCGCGAACCCGGGACGCGCGAGTTCTACGAACGGATCGGCTTCAACGAGCGGCAGATCGAGATCATTTCGAACGCCACTCCGAAGCGCGAATACTATGTCGTCACCCCTGAAGGCCGGCGGCTTTTTGATATGGCGCTCGGTCCGGTGGCGCTTAGTTTCGTTGGCGCATCCGGCAAGGAAGATTTGAATCGCATCCGAACACTTCATTCCGAATACGACCGCGACTGGCCGGTCCACTGGCTTCAGATGAGAGGATTTCACGATGCCGCGTCGCTGTTCAATGTCGAATAATTTGCTCGCCGGTCTGGCGGTCGTCGCCGTAACGGTCGGCACAGGGGAGCCGGCCGATGCCGGCACCGCCACTGGCGTCGCAACCGAGTGGACGCAGGTTCTCAACAATGGGGAGCTGGTTGCCCTGGTGGGGAAGTCCAATGAGCAAATTCAGAACCAGCTCACCCAGATCAGCCAGTTCGCACAACAGATCGAGACGCAGCTGAACATCTATCAGAACCTGCTCCAGAACACGGCGACGCTTCCGTCTCATATGTGGGGGCAGGTCGAGCGTGATCTCAATCGGCTCCGCAGCATCGTCGATCAAGGTCAGAGCATCGCCTTTTCCATGGGCAACGCCGACCACGTACTGCAGCAGCGATTCCAGAGCTATGCAACCCTCAAGACCAACCTGCCAAGGAATGAGACATTCTCCTCGACTTATCAAGCCTGGTCGGACACCAACCGCGATACGATTGCCAGCACGCTGAATGCGGCGAGCCTCACGGCCGATCAGTTCGACAGCGAGGAAACGACAATGTCCTCGCTGCGCTCGATGTCAGAGACCGCTGACGGGCAGATGAAGGCTCTGCAGGTGGGCCACGAAATCGCGGCCCAACAGGTCGGGCAGATGCAGAAGCTCCGCGGCCTTGTCTCGCAGCAGATGACCATGATGGGAACCTGGCTCCAGACGGAGCAGACCGACAAGGACCTGGCGCAAGCACGGCGGGAAAAATTCTTCAACGCCGACGTCAAGAGCATTCCGGAAGGTCAGAAAATGGAGCCACGCTGGTGAGCCGCGCCGTTATCATTGCCTTAGTGATCCTCGTCGCTGCGGTTTCGACCACAGCGACAGCGCTGATCGTCAACTCCAGAGCCTCCAACCCATCCGCACCTGAGGAGCAACGCACCGCCAAAGAAAAATTCTTCGGCGCGGGGAAGGCGCTTCCGCCGATCAAGGATGGTCAGGAGATGGGTCCAAGATGGTGAAGATCAGTCTTGCACGTTCGTTGCTGATTGCAGGCTTGGCTTATGTCGCCTTCGAGGCACGCGCTTTCGCGCAGGAAGGTCTAGTCCTCACGGAGTTGGAGAACCACGTCTCGGCAGCCGCGAAAGGATGGGAAACCACCATCCTTGACGCGGCGAAATCGTTGTTTTGGATTTTGGCCACCATCGAGATCGGCATCGCGGCCGTCTGGCTGGCGCTCCAGGCGGCTTCGCTCGACAGCTGGTTTGCTGAGCTTGTCCGGCGGATCATGTTCGTCGGATTTTTTGCTTTCGTTCTGACGCAGGGCCCGACCTTCGCGCGCGCCGTGATCGATAGCCTGTTCCAGATCGGCGCTGGCGGCGGATCGGCATCCCCCGCTGAAATCTTCGACGCTGGCATTCGGGTCGCCTCACAAATGTCGCAGCAAGCCCAGTTCGGCGTCTTCGAGGACAATGCGCTCGCAATCGCTGCGGTGCTGGCGATGGGTGTCGTGGTCATCTGCTTTTCGCTGGTTGCAGCAATTTTCGTGTCGGTCATGGTCGAGATGTATGTCGGCCTGCTCGCTGGCATGATCATGCTTGGGCTTGGCGGTTCCTCTTTCACGAAAGACTTCGCTGTCCGATATCTTGTCTATGCCTTCGGCGTCGGCATGAAACTGATGGCGCTCGTGATGATAGCTAAGATTGGATCGCAGGTCCTCTTGGGCCTGGCGAATGCTCCAACCGCGTCTTCCGACCAATTTGTCACGACCCTGGCGATCGCCGGCATCTCCGTCGTGGTTTTCATCATCGCCATGTACGTGCCGAGCATCATCCAAGGTGTAGTGCAAGGCGCCTCGGTTTCCGGGGGGATGGAAACGATCCGTCACGGCGGCCAGGCGGCATCCTTCGCCGCCGGCGCTGGGTTCCTCGCGGGCGGCGCCGCGAGAACGGGTTTCACGGCCGGTCAGTCGGCACGAGCGGCGGGTTCATCCCTCGCCGGCGCGGCGCTTCGGGGTTTCGGCGCGGGGATCGGATCCGCCAGCAGTGCTGCTGGTTCTGCCGCCAAGGAAAAGGCGATCGGTTCACCCGGCGCCTATGCCGGATCAATCCTCGGCCTCGCCAACGCCAAGCTCGATGAGAGCCGGGGCGGTCATAGCGGGCACAAGCCACCTCCCGAACGCAAAGACTAACAGCAATCAGAAAGTGATAGACGATGGCAGCGAACCGCGCCCCCGAAAACCCCTATCTTGCCGCGCGGCAGGAATGGACGGAACGATACGGATCCTATGTGCGAGCCGCCGCGGCATGGCGCACAGTCGGCATTCTGGGCCTGGCCATGGCCGTGATCGGTTTCGGATATGCTATGTATCTCAGCACCGAGGTCAAGCTCGTGCCTTACATCGTCCAGGTCGACAAGCTTGGCACGTCGGTCACGACCGGTTTCCCCGAACAGATTGAATATGCGGATGTGCGGGTAGTGCGCGCCACGCTCGGCAATTTCGTGACCAGCTTCCGTTCGATCACGCCGGACGCCGCGGTGCAGAAACAATATATCGACCGCACCTACGTGCTCCTTCGGACCTCCGATCCGTCGACGGAGAAGATCAACGCCTGGTTCCGAGGCAATTCGCCATTCGAGAAGGCAAAAACCGCAACGGTCGCGATCGAAGTCAACAACATCGTGGCGCTCTCAAACCAGACCTATCAGATCGACTGGACCGAATACGAACGGGACCGCAAGGGCAAGGAGATCGGCACGCGCCGGTTCCGGGGCATCGCGACGGTGACACTCACCGCGCCGCAGGACGAGGCAACCATCCGCCTCAATCCAATCGGCCTTTATGTCAGGGATTTTGACTGGACAGCGCAGCTTTAAGGGCAGGGGAATTCTCAATGCACAGAACCGGATTGATCGCAGCCGCCGGCTGCCTGGCAACACTCGTCTTTGCGAGCGCCGCTGAAGCGCAGAGCATGACCACCAATGAGGTGAAGGGCACCAGTATTTCGAGGAAATGGCGCGGCACGGCCGGGTTGGTGACGACTGGTCCCGACGGCAAGGTCATCTTCCTGTTCGGCGAGACGCAGCCGTCGGTCGTCTGCTCGCCCTTGCAGGTCTGCGATATCGAGTTGCAGGGCGGCGAAATCGTGCGTGACGTTCTCGTTGGCGATAGCGTGCGCTGGAAGGTCGAACCGGCGACCTCGGGTGCCACCGGCGGGCAGGCGATCCACCTGATCGTCAAGCCGTCGGAGCCAGGCCTTGTCACCTCGATGGTGGTCACGACGTCGCGCCGCACCTATCACATCCAGCTGAAATCCCATCCGAGCCAGTATATGGCGCGCGTCGGTTTCGAGTATCCGGAGGACGTTTCGACGAAGCTTGCTGACATCAATTCAAGGCTCGAGACCGGCGGCATTCCAGGAACGGCACCCGACAAGCTGAACTTCTCCTACTCGGTCAGCGGGAGCGCGCCGTGGAAGCCGAAACGGGTCTATTCGGACGGCGCAAAAACCTACGTCCAATTCTCGAAATCGATCTCCGGACAGGACGCGCCGGTGCTTTTCGTCGTCAGCGGCGGCCAAAACCGCATCGTCAACTACCGCATGAACAATGACATGATGATCGTGGACTACGCGGTCGACAAGGCGATCCTCGTCTCCGGCGTCGGCTGGCGGCAGCAGAAGATCACTATTCGGCGGGGAGGCTGAACGATGCGGAAGCTTCTGATCTCCTTTGTTACGGTGGCTATTCTTTCCGGCTGCCAAACGGCCGAGGACGGGCTGACGACCAGTTCCACGCCAACCACCGTCACCGGGCCCGCGGCGAGCGCGATTGCCGGCGATATGGCAAGCCGGCTCGCCGAGCAGATCGGCCCGTCTGCGACGATGACCATCAAGATCGAAAAAGACTCGTCGGATTTCGCGAGCGCGCTCGAGGCGGCGCTGAAAGGCTGGGGCTATACGGTCGTGACTGATGGCAAGGTCGGCAGGGTCGGCAAGGACGTGAAACTGGTCGAGCTCGGCTATTCGATCGACGGTGTTGACGGTCAGGTGCTCGCGCGACTTTCGACGCCCTCTATCGCGCTTGGCCGGGCCTACACGGCAACGGCAGCGGGTGCTGTGCCGGCAAGTCCGCTTTCCATCATGCAGCGCAACTGACGGAGACAGATATGGTCCAGTCTCTGCGGCTTGGTGCCGCCAACGAGGCCGAAGATCAGAACGGCATGCGCCGTCTCAATCGCCTGCCGATCATCGTCGCCATCGTCATCGTTGCGCTGTTCGTCGGCTTCGTCGTCATCGGACTGGCATGGCGCGGTCTTCCGTTCAACCGCAACAATGATATCCACAGCGCATCGAATACCCCGGCAACGAATTTCGGCGACCAGCTCAAGCGCGGCGTCACCGACGGTATCATCGGCGAGCCGGTGAAACGGGAAGCGTTTCAGCCGACGCCCACCATGAAACAGAAGGTCGACAAGGAACCGACTGTCGTCGACCGGCCTACGGAACCGGAAGAGCGACGCCCGCGGCTCGAAACCGAGGAAGAATGGAAGGCGCGCCTGATGCGCGAGCAGGACGAACAAATTATCCGCGAGGCCCAGCGGCAGCGGATGGCCCGGCTGCAGGCACGAGCAACGGCTTTGGACTCGCCGTTGAAGGTGGATATTTCCGAAGGCGAGAAAGCACCCAAGAACTCCACGGACACGGGTCAAAATCCCACGGCGACAGAAAACAATGCCTCGGACCTCTACCCCGCCGCCATGAAATCGGGGATCATGGGCGAGAACCTCGATCCGAACGCCCAGGCGTCGAAGGAGGATTTCTTCAACCAGGACATCAAGGATGATGGCTACCTCCCAAATCGGGTCGTGCCGCAGATGTCGGTCTATGAGTTGAAGCGCGGCTCGGTCATTCCCGCCACCTTGATCACCGGCCTCAATTCCGACCTCCCGGGTCGCATCACAGCGCAGGTCAGCCAGAATGTCTATGACAGCGCCACCGGCTACCGGTTGCTTATCCCGCAGGGCGCCAAACTGTTCGGGCGCTATGACTCAAAGGTCTCGTTTGGCCAGGAGCGCGTTCTCGTCGTCTGGACCGATCTCATTTTCCCAAATGGATCGACCCTGCAGATTGGCGGTATGGCTGGCACGGACGCCGAGGGCTATGGTGGCTTCAAGGACAGGGTCGACCGGCATCTCTGGCGCACTTGGAGTTCGGCAGCGCTGATCGCGCTGATTGGGACCGGAATCGACATGTCGATGCCCGAGAGCTCGACGCTGGCGACACAGGATACTGCCTCAGACGCCGTACGCCGAAACTTCGCTGAATCGTTCGGCCGGGTGGCTGAGCAGACCATATCGAAGAACCTGAACGTCCAGCCAACAATCCGCATCCGACCCGGCTATAAGTTCAATGTCCTCGTTGACCAGGACATCATCTTTCCGTCCGCCTATCGTGACAATTAGCGGCGCAGGGCCCACAGATCTGATCTCCGTATCTGCCGCTGGTTGGCGCGCGGTGTGGCGCTACAATCACTGCAGCGCAAAACCTTTCCTCACTTGTACTATTTCTAGGCCGACGTGGCTTGAAAGCTGCATCTCCACAGGTAGTGCTAATGTACACGGTCCGAGGGAATACTCCGCATGCTCTATTAACCTGCGGTTGCCGCAAAAAGTAATTGTGTGCGTAAATCGCAGTCATGACCCGATTGCCCAAACGGCCGCTCGTTTCGCAAAGGACGAGCTCGGCGGTCAAGAAGATAGGAGAGATGTCCGTGAACGGAAACCTTCGCTCGCTCATCGATATGCTGGAAGCCGCGCAAGATGGGCACATGATCAAGATTGCTCTTAGAAGCTTCGCGCATTCCTGCGGGTATGACAGGTTCGCCTACCTGCAAAAAGACGGCACCCAGGTTAGGACGTTCCATTCCTATCCCGGACCATGGGAAAGCATCTACCTCGGTAGCGACTATTTCAACATCGATCCCGTGCTGGCGGAAGCAAAGCGCCGGCGGGACGTTTTTTTCTGGACCGCCGACGCTTGGCCTGCCCGAGGATCGTCTCCTCTTCGGCGGTTTCGTGACGAGGCAATCAGCCACGGCATTCGCTGCGGCGTCACCATTCCCGTGGAGGGAAGCTACGGATCCGCGATGATGCTGACCTTCGCATCGCCGGAAAGGAAAGTGGACATTTCGGGCGTGCTCGATCCCAAAAAGGCAGTTCAATTGCTGATGATGGTGCACTACCAATTGAAGATCATTGCGGCGAAAACGGTGCTTAATCCCAAGCAAATGCTGTCGCCGCGCGAGATGCTTTGCCTGGTGTGGGCTTCGAAGGGAAAAACTGCGTCCGTAACCGCCAACCTCACTGGAATCAATGCCAGAACCGTGCAGCACTATCTCGATAAAGCACGTGCAAAGCTTGACGCGGAATCAGTGCCGCAACTTGTTGCAATTGCCAAGGATCGCGGCCTGGTCTGAGTTCTAGTTGTCATCGTCGAAAGGCACGTCGGGCACAAAGCCAAGCGCGTCCAGAATGTCCGATAGCTCCTCCTGTTGGGCCTCCGACCTCTTCTGGCGTGCAACGTACTCATCCTGGAGCGTCTGGAGGACCGGACCGGAAATCGACGGATCGTCGCTTGCGCGCAACCACTCCTCGTAAACGGCCTGATCGGCCCAGAGGAGCCGGCGGTGTTCGCGAATCGCGGAAACTGCCAGTGCCTCAAGCTCTGACTTGGTCATGACACTGTAGCGCGCTTCTTTCTCCTTGTTTTCGTCGTTCACCTCGGATGAGCCCATATCGTTCATCCGCTTCTCCCTGATTTGATTTCCTCACTGCCCAGCACCCAAGGTCGGCATTGTATCGGTCTAGCCGCTACAGCCAAATTCTCTGGGCTGAGGCAAGGCAGTTGAATCTAAACTCGACATTTAAACAACTGCTTCGAGCCGACGGGCGTTCCGAGCCGCCGCGTTTACATACTTTAGTTGATAAACTTATGGTGTGTAAACGACGATCTTTCAGCGCATGGATATGCGCAAGCTGGTCGGCTCTAATTTCGCCCGCCTGCGTCGGGAGAAGGGCCTGACACAGGAAGAGGTCGAAGCTCGTTCCGGTTTCAGCCAACAATATCTGAGCAGCCTTGAGCGCGGGCGACGCAACCCTACCGTGATTACTCTTTATGAGCTGGCTCAAGCCTTGGGTGTAAGTCACGTCGAGTTGGTTACCCCGACTGATGAGACTCCGTTTGGCACGCGATGAGGCGAATAATCCTACTGCAGGGTAAAATCGAGCGTATGCGCCGCTTACATCCCATTGATTTCGCGTGTTTGTGAACATTGTGATTCTGCCAGAAGGTTTTCGGCAAGAGCTGGAGATTTGGGATGGCGGATGGTGATGGTTGCAAGGCGTCCCATGCGAAGAGCCGTTTTGATGCGGCTGTTCTCACGCAGGGTCAGTTCCTCCGATAGAAGGATGTCGATTGCTTCCAGGGCTGAGAGTTCGCCATGCTCGAGGCGGCGGACCACGTGGTCGAGCGCCTCGAGAGCACGCGGCATCTTGAGGCCGACGAGATCGTGACGGATGCGTTCGATCATCGACGGCATAGCATCAAGGGCGGCGCTCATCGGCGGGTCTCCCGAGCCATAGCCGTTGCAACAGCGTCATGACCATGCCGTCACGCGAGATTCGCCGCTCCAGCTTCAGGACCGATCGGAACAGGGCCAGGGGAAGTGGCCATAGATGAGATCGCTCTTCGGCGAAAGCCTCATTGACGACGCGCAAGGTCGTGGCATGCACCCTGGGATTGGCGACGGTATCCAGCCAATGGCGCAGCTGCGCGTTCAGGTCATCAAGGTTGCGGAACGAGCGAGCCAGGAAGAAGTCTTCGCGTATGTAGCGGAATGGCCTCTCGACCTTGGCTTTCTTTCAAGTCCAGGACTGCAGTTCGTACTGACACTCAAGCGCGTATAGAATTCGAGGTCACGCACCCGTTCCATCGGTGGCGCGGCCAGCGCTTCGTGTTGTCGACACGCAAGCAGAGCTGGGGCGAGGACCGCGTCAACGATACCTGCAGGGTCTGCGCAGGTTGATCTGCTGCGCGCACTGATGGGTGGCTATAGGAGCTGATGGGTAACTGTGAGTCCTAAGACTGCAAGTTGATATATAAGTCCATATAAGTCAGCGTTTTGATACGGTTTTGTATATCGACATTGCATTGCTCTCTAACTCCCTATATATTATCCTGTATGGTTCGCATCCTGCGATACAGGATAATGATATGGCATATAAAACGGAGCATATAACGCAGCAGCTGCGCGCTGCGCGCGAAGCGCAGAAAATGAGCCAGCGCGAGCTGAGCGCACGATCGGGCCTGACGCAAAGCCATATTTCTCAGATAGAACGGGGCACCATGGAGCCCGGACTTGGCAGCCTAGTGGATGTGGCGCGCGCGCTCGACCTCGAGATAGTCCTTGCCCCGAAAAAACTGATGCCAGCAATCCGCAATATCCTCGATAGTGCATCGGCATCGAGTGATGTCCTGACATCCGACCAGCGCAAACTGGTGGGGCGCCTTGAGCGGTGGTTTGCGCAGCACAGGGGCGGGTTCGGTAGTGCTTCCGAGGCAGATACATTCAAAGATAGCCTCGCGCTCTTACGGCATCTTCCTCTGTCGGCCGAGGAGATGGACACATTCAACGAGGCGACTGCACGCCTCGACCGGTCGCAGGCTGATCCTCCATCCCGTCAGGAACTGAGCAGGATCGCACATGCCGTAAGACACCTACGCAACGCCGCGGTGCACCGCGACCGTGACGACGCGGTCCCTCGCTCGGCCTATGCGCTGGATGAGGAAGACGATAATGCCTAAGGTCACGGTACTCGATGTCAGGCTGTATGGGGAACCGGTTTCGACCCTGACGAATCTGCAGGACGGGCGCACCATCTTCGCGTTCAACGAGGCTTATATCGAAGACGAAAAGCGGCCGACGCTTAGCCTGTCCCTGAAAGACCCGTTCGGGGCGCTCATTACGAAGTTCAGGCCGTACAACATGGTGGTCCCGCCCTTCTTCTCGAACCTACTGCCAGAAGGACCGCTGCGCAAATACCTCGCTGATCGTGCGGGTGTGAAGCCGTCGCGTGAATTCCTCCTGCTCTGGATGCTCGGCCGCGACCTGCCTGGGGCTGTGACGGTGCATCCCTCCGAAGGGGATGACGCGCCTCCGGATGACGAGCAGGCTATCGTCGAAGCGCGGCCGAACGCGCTACGCTTTTCGCTGGCAGGTGTGCAGCTGAAGTTCTCGGCCTTTAAGAACGACAAAAAGGGCGGCGGCTTGACCATTCCGGCCGAGGGCACGGGTGGCTCGTGGATCGTGAAGCTGCCGTCTCAGCAATATAGCGGCGTGCCCGAGAATGAGTTCGCGATGATGACCATCGCCCGCATGATGGGTATGGACGTGCCTGAGCTCCAGCTGGTTGATCTCGACGCCGTAAGCGGCCTGCCGCAGGGGGTGGGTGAACTGCACGGGCAGGCGCTGGCGATCAAGCGTTTTGACCGCACGCCGGAGGGAGCGGTGCATATCGAGGACTTTGCGCAAGTCTTCGGCGTCTTTCCCGACCACAAATACGATAAGGGCAATTACCGGATGATCGGCCGCGTGCTGGGGATCGAAACCAGCACGGCCGACGTGGCGGAATTCATCCGGCGTCTAGTCTTCAGCACGCTAATCGGCAATGGCGACATGCACCTGAAGAACTGGTCGCTCATCTATCCTGATCGCCGCACCCCTGCGCTCTCGCCAGCGTATGACTTGTTGTCGACTATCCCTTATATCGAGGGGGAAGATACGGCGGCGCTCAATTTCTCCCGCACAAAAAAGATGGCGGCGCTGTCCAAGGACGAGCTGGCGCATCTGGCTGCGAAAGCGGAGCTTTCCGAAAAGCTGGTGATCGACACGGCGCGCGAGACGGTTGAACGTTTTAGGGCGGTATGGGAGGCGGAAAAGAAAAATCTGCCGATGGCCGCCAAGGTCGCCGACACGATCGATACGCACGCACCGACGGTCGAGCTGTATCGTGAGTTCGCGAAGTAGTGCCTTGCGGCTCGGCATTCAAATTATCGAGCCTTGCTGTATATTCAAGGCGTTAGCCCATCCAAAGCATGGCCGTTGGTTCGAATCCCATCAAGACCCACAAGGCGGAAATGGCACATCGGCCGCATAAGTCCAAAAACTCCGGCCGACGAAGTCCAGGTCGAGTAGCCAGCCTCTTTCCTGCGACATGACGCTGACATCTTGAAGGCCCACCAGATGAAAGTCGCTCCGAAAACCGGGGCGTCCGGTTACAGTTCTTTGGACCCGACGACGGAGGTCATGATGCGGGGATCCTTTAACGACCTGGTCTATGCGCAAAATGGCCGCACTCTCGTGAAGGAAATCTGTTCCGTGAGCAAGCGATCGTCTTCGTGGAGCGAAAGCGACTCGACGCGGAGGATCTCGTCGCCCGCATCACTTGGCAGGCGTTAAGCAAATGCCTTGTTGGAGAGATGTATGTGAATGCGGCGCGCGAGACGTTTTTCCGCACGGCGAAAAACAAGGGCCTCCTTGCCGAACCGGAGATGTCATTGAGCTCAGTTGGCCGGTTGGCTAAGTGACTGAGCTTCCGCTTCCAGGAACGCGGACGGCACGTGCCTTGGAGCGGGCTCATCCACGCCTGGTCGATCAAGATCGTTTACGACAGCACTGGAGCGGCGGCTTCGTTGCCTTTGACGGTGTGCAAGCCGACCAAGGTCAATGTGGCAAGTGGATGAATCAGCCATTTGGAGCCGAAGGTAATAGCCGCACCGTTGCCTTGTGTTCGAGATGATTGAGGACAGACATCAGGGCAAGGGCCATGCCCACAACAACGACGCCGATCGCCGCGCCGAGCGGCCAATCGAATGAGACGCCCATCAAGTTGATGACCACGCCGGCGATCATGACGCCCTCGGCACCGCCGACCAATGTAGCAGCAATAAAATCACCGAAGCCGAGAGAGAAGGTAATGGTCGCACCAGTGATGATACCCGGAATGGAGATCGGCAGAACGATTGAAAAATTTCCCAATCGGTCGCACCCGCCTCCTTGCCCGCCTCGATCAGTTCAGGAACCGGTTCATGTAGATGACCGAGAGCAGCGAGCTTGCGACCCCACCTAGCGGCGTGCCACGCGTGCTGCTTTTGCCGCCGCTCATGCGCCGGTTCCCGTCACCGTCCCGCTCTTCGACCGGCGCCTTACCGACCGATCCCGAATGGTCGGGATGCCGAGCGGGCGCTCACCGCCCCCCGGCTTCGGGATCATCACCCGTCGCACCAGCTGTGGCCGGTAGCTCTTCGAGACGAGTTCCTCCCGCAGGCCCGCCAGCCACCCTTCCACGCCCTCCGCCTCGATTTGCGCGAAGGTCACCCCGTCCACGCCCGGCGAACCCGCATTGGCGCGGGCCAACCCATAGGCATGGCGCAGCATGTCCTCACGGCAGATCTGGTCGTAGAGCACGTAGAAGCGGAAAGCGGGCTCCGCCTTCGCCTTGCGATACAGCTTCCTCTGCAGGTTCCTGATCTTTCGGGTGTTTCGAGGGTCATCGCCAATCACCCCCTCCTCACCAACATCGAAAGCACATCAGAAGTCAGGGCCCTTCCCTCCACCGGCATTACCCGGCTTCAGCGGTATTATGGCCCTGTCCGACTCCCGTTCGCACCGCCGCCCTTGGCTGCGTTGGGTCTCCCCCGTTACCCGCATCACCCTTCCAACGTGCCGTGCCCAATACCCGGGTGGATCGAACGGGTGCCCATGTCGATTGCTTCCCCGTTCACGCGGCCTTCCCCGAATCTCAGGCACGTCGGCATCCACATCATCACTTTCGAGGCCTGCTCAGGCTTTACTCGCATTACGGCCCATCGGATCGCTCAACCGCCCAAGGTGGCCTTTGTCACGAGGCTTCGACCCGGCTAGTTACCCAACCGAACCGGTCGCTAGCTACCCCTATCGACAACTATCTGGGTGGAACCTTCCTCCACTGGTGATACGCGCCATCGGGGCGCACTGAGAGATTCGGGTTAGGCCTCACGTTCCCCCGATGCGGGAAAGATCGATCCGCATTGCTGCCGATCCAACGCTGTCGTTTCCCTCAGGCCATTCAGAGGCCGAGTCTTGAGTATGACTATCGCGGTCATCCGACCGCAACACTTCTTCCGTCGCAACGCTGCCACCCGGATCAGGAGCCTGAAACACGCTCACGCCTTCGAACTCACCCGTCTTCCATGCGTAGACAGCATCCTCGAATATTTGAGGGATGACGTCGTCGCTCTCGGGATTGCCATACGACTTGGCAACGATCCTAAGAACCTTGGCAAACATCGAGGTTCCCTTGCGAAGGTTTTCGCAGGCGTCGACGAGGTCCGGCTGAAGGTCTGCTGCGTTCTTCACGCCGACGCCCACTGGAAACTGTGTCAGGCCGACGCGAACCACCGCCTGACCCACATATTGCCTCACGATTGCCATCGCCTCGCCGGCGGAAGTCGCTTTCGGCACGAGGATCAATCGTCCACCCGATTCAACTGAAACGGCGAGCGGGTCCGTCGAGCCGGCGGCTGCGACGAACTGCTCGACGATCGCGGGCTTGAGAGAAGGATCGGCGCATTCTTTGATTAGGGCAGCGTCGAGCATGACGTCTCCTCGGGCTTCAGGTGTTGAAGGAAAGAACAAGCGGTTTCGCGAACAGCTTTGCCCAAGCGATCGCGTTGACTCGCTGAATCGCGACGATGGATGTCCCTTTGGTCCACCATCCGTTTCCGACTGCGACGATCAGGTCCGGCTCGTAGAGCATCGATTGCAAAGTGGGCCAGACGACGAGCTGCTCGTAACAAATCAGGGGAGCGACCCGGCTATTGCCTACGGTCACGACAGGGTTGGCAAAGAAGTGCGCCCGGGCGCCGTCGCTCTCACCGAGCCACGATCCCCATGGCTGCCACATGGAGCCCGGGACCGGCATTCGCTCGCGATAGAGGACCCTGCCGCCATCGGCCGAGAGGGTGACCAACACATTGTCGTATCCGGTCGCGTCGATCGCCGCCGCGCCGGAGATGACGGAGATCTCCGTGCCCTGCAGAGCCTTGACCCAGAGCCGTTCGAAGGTCGGTGTCCAGAAGCCCAAGGCGCTTTCGGGCAGAACTACATTCCGGACGCCACCAGATGCGCGGTCCTTCACCGTGGCAATCAGATCACGGTGACGCTGAATGCTGGTGTTCCGGCCGAGCGTTGACCCCAGTTTGAGATCGACGCCCTGCCAGCTCGCAGGTAATTTCGACTCGGTCCAGTTTGCGGCGGACCAAAGCCAAAAGCCTGTGAAGGCGATTGCGACAGCCGGCCACATGCGGGTTACGAGGCCCATGAGGCCGGCTGTCGTCGCGACCAGTCCCCACCATCCCCATCCCGGAAAGAGAATTCCCGCGGCCGTGACAGGATGCGCCCAGCCGGTGATGCCCATTGGCGGCACAGCCATAAGGACAGCCGCCAGGAGATAGCGAAACGGTCGACAATCCGAACGCTTCGTCCAGAGCACCGTATGCACGACAACAAAGCTCCCCGAGGCGCACAGCCACAGCAGCAAGCCCGGCCACAGATCGGAGGTATAGAACGCCGCGACGCCTTGCGGCAGCCCGCGTGACGCCGCCAGGAAGTATCCAGCGGAAACGAGTGCCGCTACCCTCCGCGTGCGCGCGCGCGACCAAAGAATTGGGAATGCCAGTGCGACCGGAAGAAGGAGGGCATAACCGCTCCACCCGACCGTTCCGACTACAATTGAAGCGATGGTCAGCAGTCTCGGCTGGAGGTGATCACGGCGCATAGGTCAGGACTTCTTGCGCCAGGCCGAGAATGCCGGCGGCCGGGATCGGACCGAAATAACGGGAGTCATAGGAGCCCGAGAACGGCGAGTGCAGGAACACGTAATCGGTCGGCACGATTCCGCCCGAGAACGGCTTCATCGGCCGTCCCTGTCCGTCGCGCAGAGCAAGAGCGGACGAGGGGACAGGATGCCCGTCGACGTTGACGCTGACCCCCACCTCGACCCGTTGCCCTGCAACTGCGATGACCGACTTGATGAGCGGCGCGATGCCGCCCGGGCATAGGCCGGCGCGCAGATAACCACGCATTCGCGCCTCCCGCATGGCCGAGGTTCGAGGCGGACAAATGAAGACGAGATCGCCGACGGCGGATGGGCGATCGATCTTGACGATACGCCAGAGACCGAGAGGTTCACTCGGCGTGAGATTGATCCGGTAGCCGCCGAACCAGGCGGCCGAGATCGTGCCGACCGCCGCCATTGTCATCGTGGCTAACCCGAGGAGGAGCGGCTTACCGCGTCGCCTCCTCGAGGTCAATTCAACGAGAGGAATGTTCATTTCAGCGACAGCCCCTGGCTCTTCGTCTGCCGCAGCGTCTCGGCCTGCTTTAGGGCTTCGATCGTTCGCTCATGGGCATTGAGTTGCTGCACCGTACGCATCGTGTTCCAGGCCGATTGGACCTCCGCCTTCGGGCCTGGGTTCATTCCAGCTGTGATCGTCTTGAACGTTTCTCCGTTCGTGTCCTTGGCGGCCAGTGGCAGGAAGGCGCGCTCCCCGAAGCGCTCGGTGACCGCCCTGGCAAAGCCTTCCAATTCGGCCTTGACTTGTCTGTCGGCGAGAGCAAACTCCAACGCCGCGGGTAGGTCATTGCGGTCGATAGCATCACGCACGCGCTCCAGCGTCTGCCTGGCGCCCGGAGACAGCGCCGGAATCTCGATCGCCACCTTGCGGCGGACTGCCAGTTCATCGGCCTGATAGCACTGTTCGGCCCGGCTGCGCTGGCGCATGTAATCGCTGAGGCTCTGGGCCAGAGCCGGTACATTTCGTTCGGCCCGCTCGCGGTCCTGCTTGTCGGCACGGCTTGCGAGCAAGCCGGTTTTTCCTTTCAGCGAACCGTAGGATTCCGGCTGATTGGCCATGTTCGATAGCGCGGACTTCGCGACGGTCTCGTCCTTCAGCATCGCGTCGACATTGACCGCCTTGAAGGCGACTTCCGGCTGGGTATAGACGAGATGGAAGCGGGTCGAGACATCCTCCCATTGCTTCTTCAAACCGGGATCGACTTCGAGTCTGTCAGCGACTGCCTGCTCCATCGATTTCGGGAAAGTCGCGATACCGGCAACCATGGGCCTGGTCTCCTTGAGGTTTTGCGAGTTGGTTGTTTTGGCGCCCACGGCGAGACCGAACCTCGCGCCGATGGCGACGAGCCGCTGAGTCAGATCGGCCAGTTTCTGTTTCTGCCGGACGGTCCACTCGAGCCGGTCGCGGGCAATCGTGCGGGCGACATTGACGAGGTGCATGCCGCGGGCTTCGGCGAAGCGCAGCGCCTGCCGGTAGAAGGTTGCCTTCTCGTAATCGAGCGTGGTTTCCTTCGAATTCTTCTGCGACAGGATCTGGATGAGGCCACCGGACTTCGCAAAGGATCGGGCGCCGTAATAGACCCCGAGATCCTCGCGATGGCGGGTCATCGCGACATAGGTCAGATGCCGATCGAGGGAGAGCGAAGCCAGCACCTTCACCCGGTCGACGGTGGCCCCCTGGCTCTTATGGATGGTCGTGGCATAACCGTGATCAAGATTGTTGTAGAAGCGGCTCTCGACCATGACCTGACGCCGATGCTCGACTTCGCCGATCTCCGCGACGATGCGGTTCTGAGCGGCCTCGACGACCTTGCCGCGCATGCCGTTCTTGACGCCGAGCGCGCCCTCGTTTTTCAGGAAGACGATCTGGTCGCCAGGTGCGAAGCGGCGATTTCCATCCTCCGCCTTGAATGAGAAACCAGCATCGACAATGCCACGCTCGACGAGCTTGGCGCGCGCCATCTGGTTGAGCATGCGCACATCGCGCCGAAGGTGCGCGAGGATCAATGTCGTCTTCGTCGGATCGTAATCCCGGTCCCAGTCCGCGATCAGATTCTGAACAGCTTCAGCCTTGAGCTCGGAGCGCATCATCCTGCCATTTGCACGATAGGTATCGACTACCTTGCCGACATTGCCACGTGCGAGGTCGAGCGACGCATCGCACATCCACTGTTCGCGCTGGCGATAGATGGTCTCCAGTTCGGCATAACCGATCCGATCGGCAATGGCGCGGAAAGCTGCACCCGCTTCGATCGGCTGCAGCTGTTCCGGATCGCCGACCAGGACGAGCTTGGCGCCGGCCTTCGTCGCCGTTTCGACGAACAGCGCCATCTGCCGCGATGACACCATGCCGGCTTCGTCCAGCACGAAGATCGTCTTGTCGTCGAGCTGCTTTCGGCCTTCGTTCCAGCGCAGCTCCCAGGACGACAACGTGCGAGACGCGATTCCCGCTTCCTTTTCCAAACCTTCGGCGGCCTTGCCCGCAAGCGCACCACCGACGACACGATAGCCGGCCGCCTCCCATGCTTCGCGCGCAGCCTTCATCATCGTCGTCTTGCCGGCGCCGGCGCGGCCAATGACGGCGGCGATCCGCTCGGCTCCGGCCACGTGCTCGATCGCCGTCTTCTGTTCGTCCGACAGACGGGAATGGCGACTGAACGCCGCCTCTAGCACTTCCTTCCGAACGCCATGCGAGGATCGCCTCGAGAGCCAGATCGCTCGGGATCCCATCTCCGCTTCGAGCCGGATCAGCTCGCGCGTCGTGTATTTTGCTGGCGCCCGGATGCCGGTCGCAAACGCAATCCGCTCGCGTTCGAGACGGAGCGTTTTGGGGCTCTGGAGAATGCGGGCCATCAGGCTATGGAAGACCCCGGGGTCGTCGATATAGCGATGCAGGATCTTCGCCACATCACGCTCGTCGAAGACGCTCTTCTCCCGGGTGATCAGGTCGAGGACGATTTCCGGGCGGCGCTGGATGCGTCGAGCATTCTCGGCGCGTTTCTCCTCCTGCAGCTCCAGCCGCTCAAGCGAAACGGCCTGGTCATCGGTCGTCGCTTTCCGCTCGATCGCCTTGGTGCCTACCCCGAGATGAATGGTCGGGGTAAGCTCGATGCCCTGCTTCTCGAACGAACGGCCATCGATGCGAATGTCGAGACCGGCAAGTGCGAGATGCCGGTTCTGGCAGGCAAACCAGCCGTCGCGAAACGCATTGAAGTCGTCCAGGCTTCCGGCCCACAGTTCATAGACGATCTTGCCGGCATCGTTGCGGAGCGAATTGCCGTCCGGCCCAACAACCGCAAGTTTCTTGGCCCCGAACCCATCAGCAGTCAGCGGCCTCAACGTCGTCATCAGATGGACATGCGGGTTGCCCGGTGCATCGTGATAGACCCAGTCCGCCACCATCCCCTTGGCGGTGACATGCCGCTCGACGAAGTCACGCACCAGCACGATGTTCTGCTCGGTTGTCAACTCGATCGGCAACGCGATCGTGACATCCTTGGCGAGTTGCGCGTCGGAGCGCTTTTCGAAATCCTCGACCTTGTTCCAGAAGGCTTCCGAGGCGCTGGCGACCGAGCGATCGGCGATCATCGACCGCAACCACTCGGGTGATTCGGCTGGAATGACGAACTCTTCGTGAAGAAGACCCTGCTTGGCGCGATAGTCGATCGTCCGGGCTTCCCGCTCATAGTCCATCCTGGCGCAGTGCCGATAGGCCGCCGACAGCACGGCGCTGCGGCCGGAGCCGCGGGCGACGACGCTGACGGAGAAATGAGGAACGGCCACGGCAGAGTCTTCCCGATTGCACACGAAATCAATGGGTTCGTCGGGAGCGGTGGCCCCGCCAGGGCCGCAAAACAGGATGTCGCGACAGCGACGTATAATTGCGCCCTTGGAAGCCGCTCCTTCGGAACGGCCGGGATCATTCACCAAAGCATCGCCCTTGGCGATTGTAGGATTCACAGTAGTGCGTTCCGCACTCCGCTCCGAAAAACTGGCTTCGAAAGACAAGCTTTCTCAGCCACGGAGACGGACGGAATGAAGAAACCTGCCTCGAAAATTCGCGACGAAATCGCCAAGCTTCAGGAACAGCTCAGACAAGCGGAAACCCGCGAAGCCGAGCGAATTGGCCGGATTGCGCTGAAGGCAGGACTTGGCGGAATCGAGGTGGAGGAAGCCGAGCTTCAGGCAGCCTTCGAAAGCCTGGCAAAACGCTTTCGCGGAGGCCAAGGGGGAGCGAACGGGGCTTCGAGCGGAGGGAAAAAGCCAGATGGGAATGCCACGGCCGGCGCATCGGCCGCGGCGGTCGGGTCTGGCGCGGCTCAGGGCGGCAATGGCGAGGCTTGAGCGGATGGCGAGGTCAGCGACATCCGACGCCCGCAAAAAGGACACGCGGGAGAAGATCGAACTCGGCGGCCTGATCGTGAAGGCGGGCTTGCGATACGAGAAGCGAGTGCTCCTGCTCGGGGCGCTGGTCGACCTCAGCCGCCGTCTCAATTCCGACGAAAGCGAGCGCGCCCGGTTGATCGCGATCGGTGCGGAGGCATTCGGCGATGACGGTGAATAGGATCGCACTCGTCGTCGCCCCTGTCGTGCTGATGGTTTTGACCGTCATCGGCATGAGCGGGATCGAGCAATGCCTGTCGACCTTCGGCAAGACTGACGCTGCAAGGCTGGCTCTCGGCCGGATCGGCATCGCCTTCCCCTATGTCACCGCCGCAGCGATCGCGGTGATCTTCCTGTTCGCGAGCGCGGGGTCGGCGATCATCAAGTTGGCCGGCTGGGGCGCGTTGGCGGGAAGCGCGGCAACGATGTTGATCGCGACGATGCGCGAGGCGTCACGCCTTGCCGCATTCGCAGCGCAGGTGCCGGCGGGCAAGTCCATTGCCTCGTATCTTGATCATGCAACGCTAATCGGCGCGACGGCGGCGTTGATGTCGGGATGTTTCTCGCTGCGCGTCGCGCTGATCGGCAACGCCGCCTTCGCACGCGCCGAGCCGAGACGCATCCGGGGAAAAAGGGCGCTGCACGGCGAAGCCGACTGGATGAACATGCAGGACGCGGCAAGGCTCTTCTCCGATGCCGGCGGCGTCGTCATCGGCGAGCGTTATCGTGTTGACAAGGACAGCACGGCGGCGCGGTCTTTTCGGGCCGATGATCCCGAAACCTGGGGCGCCGGCGGCAAGTCGCCGCTGCTTTGCTTCGACGGTTCGTTCGGATCCTCGCACGGCATCGTCTTCGCGGGTTCGGGCGGTTTCAAGACGACGTCGGTGACAATCCCGACGGCACTCAAATGGGGCGGAGCGCTTGTCGTTCTCGATCCTTCCAACGAAGTGGCCCCGATGGTCTATGAGCATCGCAAAGCAGCCGCGCGCTTCATCCGCATTCTCGATCCGAAGGAACCGGAAACAGGATTCAACGCGCTCGACTGGATTGGCCGGTTCGGCGGAACAAAGGAGGAAGACATCGCCTCGGTCGCGTCATGGATCATGAGCGACAGCGGCGGCATGCGCGGCGTGCGCGACGACTTCTTCCGGGCATCGGCGCTGCAGCTGCTGACCGCGCTGATTGCCGACGTCTGCCTGTCCGGCCACACGGACAAAGAGAACCAGACCTTGCGGCAGGTTCGGGCCAATCTGGCGGAACCGGAGCCGAAACTGCGCGAGCGGCTGCAGTCGATCTACGACAATTCAAATTCGGATTTCGTGAAAGAAAATGTGGCCGCGTACGTCAATATGACGCCGGAAACCTTCTCCGGCGTCTACGCCAATGCGGTCAAGGAAACCCACTGGCTGTCCTATCCGAACTACGCCGCACTCGTATCCGGTTCGACCTTCTCGACCGACGCGCTTGCGGCCGGTGAAACCGATGTGTTCATCAACATCGACCTGAAGACATTGGAGACCCATGCCGGTCTTGCGCGTGTGATCATCGGTTCGTTCCTTAACGCCATTTACAATCGCGACGGCGAGGTAAAGGGGAGGGCGCTCTTCTTTCTCGATGAGGTCGCGCGGCTCGGCTACATGCGGATTCTGGAAACCGCGCGTGATGCCGGTCGCAAGTATGGCATCATGCTCACCATGATCTACCAGTCAATCGGCCAGATGCGCGAGACCTATGGCGGACGAGACGCGGCGAGCAAATGGTTCGAGAGCGCGAGCTGGATTTCGTTTGCCGCGATCAACGATCCGGAGACGGCGGACTATATCTCGAGGCGTTGCGGCATGACCACGGTCGAGATCGACCAGGTCAGCCGCAGTTTTCAAACGAAGGGATCCTCAAGGACGCGCTCGAAGCAACTGGCCGCTCGACCGCTGATCCAGCCACACGAAGTTCTGCGCATGCGCGCCGATGAACAGATCGTGTTTACGGCCGGCAATGCGCCGCTCCGATGCGGCCGAGCGATCTGGTTCCGGCGCGAAGACATGAAGGCTTGCGGCGGCGAACCGGTTTCACAAGGTCGGAAAGATGTCTGAAGCCCGCCTGATCCAGCCGGCGCGCAGTGCAACGAGCAAGGCGGATCCAGGAGCATGAAGAGTATCGGAGAAATCAGCGTGAGCGCCGCCCAACAGGCGGGATTTCGGGCATTCTCGTCGTGCGAGGAGCGGGAAACAGGGCAGCCGCAGGAGCCTCAACATAGTGGCCCGAAGGGGAGGCGGGAACGACTGCTCCCCGCTTCTGCACACAGTTTTGTCTCCTGACTTTAGCCAACACGTCAAAAGCGGACTTGCTGTCGGCTTCGCTTTCGATCTGCGGTGATGGCCGCCACATCAACTGCGTCGTCGATGGCGGTTCTGGTTCGAGGGCGAAAAAATCCGCATTGCCGATTTCGACACACCTGAGTCGCGCCCTCCGCGATGCGAGGCCGAACGGATAAGGGGGAGGAGGCGAACGCACGCCTTCTCACCCTGCTCAACGCGGGGACATTCTCGCTTTCAACCGGGTTACGAGATGAGGACAAGTATGGGCGCAAGCTCCGCACGGTGACACGAGCGGGGCGCTCGCTGGGGCAGCACGCTCGTTCATGAGGGCCTTGCCAGGCGCTGGGACGGTGTGCGACACGGCTGGTGTGACTGAGAGGTCGCGAGAGAATCGTCACCCGACGGGGCGGGGACCGCGGGCGGGCTCCGTGAGCGCAGCGAGTAGAGCCGTGCGCCATAGGCGTCTCGCCCAACATGCTCTTTCTCATAACATCAGCGATATGAATCGATCCGTGCCCACCGATTCACAAGTGTCGTTGGACGCGATAGTCGGGATCAGCGATTCTGATCTCATGATCTCGCAACCCTACCGGCTCTATGTCGAGCGCCTGGATCCCTCGAGGAATATGGCCCGCTACTATGCCATGTCGATCGAACCGAACCTCTTCGGCGACATCTGCCTGCTTCGCAAGTGGGGTCGCATTGGAACCAAGGGACAGATGATGGTCCATCATTTCGGCCAGGAAGAGGATGCGGTCCGATTGTTTCTCGATCTGCTCCGACAGAAACGAAAACGCGGTTATCGTCCGCGACCTTCCTTGCCGAAGGAAAAATGGCCCGCCGAAGCGGAGCACGAAAGCGCTACATCCGCGCCGGTTCCAGATCCGGAAGGACACTTGGATTTAGATGAAGAACGGAATCTTGATGGCGAGCTTTAGACCGAGCTTTCCCTTCCGGAAGGAATGGCTGCTCACCTTTGCCGAGGACGCGGAGCCGTCGGCCGGCGCGAAATGTTGCGGGGTTCCGGCAAGAAGCCGATCCAACGCCTGGCGAAGGCGCCAGCCGCGACAGCCTCATCGAAGACATCGGAATGGCGCGCCACCACCGCTTATGGGTTCCTCCCGGCCGGAGGGGACGTCCGGCCTCACTCGCCCCGGTACGAATCTCAGGGTGTGCTATCTGACCCGGCTGATCTCGGTGAGCGATTTGCGGCGCGCGATGAACTCGCGGAGGAGGGGAAGGAAGAACGCTTTGCTGAACCGCCCGATCGGCGGCTCGGGCTCGATGTAAAAGGAGCGGCCAACGATATAGGTGTTGAATTCATCGAAGATGATCCAGAGGCGCAGGTCTGCATCGAGGCCGGCCCGCCGCTTCTCGATGGCCGGAATTTCAGCCGCGCAGCGAGCCTGCTCGGGCTGCTTGGTGGTGATCGGGAAAAACAGAACCAGGTCGTCATCAGGTCGGGCAAGCCTCACGCCGACGGCGACTGGCCGATACTTCCGCCGCTCTATCTCTCCTTTTCGGGCTTGCCGCGCGCATAAATAGGGATAACGGATGACCGTCGCGGTCTGGATGCCATTATAGCTGCTCATCGATTGGTCTCGTCGGTTTCCCCATAGGCGTCCACCGCCGCCTCGAATTCGTTGAGCAGCTCGCCCGGCAGGGTTTCGAGTGTGCCGACTGAACGGGCATCGTATTGCCGCATCAGCCGTTCGTAGTCGTCGATGTTAAGGAGGACGAGGCGCGGCTTGTTGCGTTGGGTGATCGTGACCGGATGGCGCAACGCCTCGGCGATGATATCGCCGGACTTCCGGGATAGATCGCTTGTTGAGTAGGAACCACCGGGGCGAGGCATGTTGATCTCCAGATGTCTTTGCCGGCGGGCACCATAGCATCAGAACCGACGCAAATCCGGCATTTACAGTATTGTTGTAAATGCTGTGTATTTCCGCGGTGAAAGGCCCCGCCTGGCGGCGAGGCCTTAATCGAGAGTATCAGTCCCGGTTGGGGCGGGACCAGATGAGCTGGTAGCCATCTTCGCCTTCGACTTCCGTCAGCGTCGCGTAGATCGGGGCCGGGAAGCTCGGGTCGTCGAGCTTGACCGAGAGGTAGTCACGGTCCTGCTCGGAGCGCTTCTGCCAGGCGGCGCCTAGTTCGACGGCACCTGCGTAAATGCGGAAGTGCGGGCCCTTGTCCGAGGGATTTTCGATGCGGCCGATGCGAGCTTTGACGTTAAGGGCGAGGGTGCGGATTGAGCCGGTGAAGCCGTTTTCGGTAGAGGTGAAGGTGCCAATGGTAGCCATTGTCATGTTCCTTTCGTTGTTTCGGGCCGCGCCCTTCGCGGCCTCGATGGCTGTCGGAAAGACCGGGGGCGATCGGTCCGCACCTGAAAGGCCGAAACATTGTGGAGGGCGGGCAGGAAGAACTTTGTTGTTCCGTGAGGAATGACGGCGGAGCCGGCAGGGGAAGAAAGTTCTGAAGGGCCGTTGCGGGAAGCCAATCGAGGCGAAGCCGTTCTCCGGTCAGGCATGCCTCATCGAGCGCCAGAAGTGAGCGCCGCAACAATGAAGAGAAGGAACATGGGACTGGCTACGCTCGCGCCTTTCGATCGAATGTGTCCAAACGGCTCATAGGTGAAACCGCTCCGGATGCCTGGTCGTTTGCCGCGAGCACCTCCGTATGGAGCTTCGCAGACGCGTGATCCGGCCGCGGCTCCAGTTCGGGCGCGATACCGAGATCGGCGCGTAGGAAGCAACTACCAAGCTCCGCGACATATCCTGACAGTCAAGCCGTCAGCAGCGACGGGGCGACGGATTTCTCCCAGTAAACCCCTGTCAACAGCGTTGATCAGCCGGCACAGCCCGACAGCCTGGCGACGTCCTTGTCGAAAGCCAGCGCCACGAGTTTCAGCCCTTCGACGGTGGTGAGGTACGGAAAAATCGTGTCCGCCAGTTCGTCGACGGTGAGGCCCTGCCGGACCGCCAGCGTCGCGGTCTGGATGCTGTCGGCACCCTCCGGCGCGAGGATGTGCGCGCCGAGTAGGCAACGGGTTCCAGCGTCGGCGACGAGCTTGATGAGCCCTCAGGTATCGCGAGCGGCGAGCGCGGGGGGCACCTGGTCGAGACCGATCGTCAAGACAGGGACCGCATTTCGCTCGGCGCGCGCCGCGGCCTCGGTCAGCCCGACGCTCGCCATCTGCGGATCGGTGAACACGATCGCCGGCATGGCGCTGTTGTCGTAGCACAGGCCGTCGCCGTTGAGGGCGTTCCTCGCCGCGAGCCTGGCGCCGTAGGCGGCCATGTAGACGAACTGGTCGCGGCCGGTGACGTCGCCGGCGGCATAGATGCCGACCCGGGTGGTGCGCATTCGGTCGTCGACGACGATGCCGCCGTTCAGCGAGACGGCGATCCCATGGTCGGCGAGGCCAAGGCCGTCGATGTTGGGGGTGCGGCCGGTCGCGATCAGCACCTGATCGGCGTCGATCGCAACGTCTTGGCCGTCGCGCGTGACGGTCAGTAGAACGCCGCCCTCGATCCTGCGGATGGCGCGGTAGGCGATGCCGGAGACGACGGTGATACACTCGTCCTCGAAACCCCCGTCAGCGCCGCGCCGATCTCGGGCTCAGCCTCGGGGAGCAGGCGCGACCGGCAGACGAGCGTCACCTTGACGCCGGCGCGGGCGAACATCTGGGCGAGCTCTGCGCCGATATAGCCAGCGCCCATGACGAGCAGCGAACGCGGCAGTTCCTCGAGGTCGAGCGTGGTCGTGCTGGTCAGATACGGCACGGTCTCGATGCCGGGAATGGCGGGGGCCGCCGGACGTGCGCCGGTGGCGACGATGATCCTGCCGGCCGGAATGCGCGTGCCATTCACCTCGACACCGCCGTCGATGAGGCGCGCTGGACCGACGCGATAGGCGATGCCGTTATAGACGGGGAGCAGGTCGACATACTTGGCCCGGCGCAGATCGGAAACCAGCATCTCCTTCTGATGGACGGTTCCACACCAGTCGGTCAGTTCGGCCTCGGCGGTGATGCCGGCAAAGCGGGCGGCGGCGCGTGCATTGTGCAGCGTCTCGGCGGCGCGGATCAGGGTCTTCGACGGCACGCGGCCGACATTGACGCAAGTGCCGCCGATGGTGCCGCTGCCGATGAGCGCGACTTGCGCGCCCTGATCGGCGGCCGTGATCGCGGCCGAGAAGCCGGCCGAGCCGGCGCCAACCACGACGAGGTCATAGGCACCTCCATTGCGGCCGTTGGCCGGGAAGGGCCGGCTTGCGACCGTCGCGCTCTTCGATGCCGCATCGGACCGGCAAGGCTCGGCCCGAAAAGCGCGCGGCCGGCCTCGAGCCCTTCCTCGATCGACAGCCGGAAGCCCGGCTCGTCGGCGGAACGTCTGTCGCGCCAGGCGGATAGATGCTCGTCAGAGCAGAAAAACGCCGTCGTCGCGCAGAGCGCTGCGCAGCCGCGTTCATAGCGGACAGTCTGCCACATGACGACCGTCGACGGCGCGACCTCGGCCAGCGCCCGTCCTCGCTGCCGCGTGGTGATCCGGATCGGCGCGCCGCAATGGCGGCATTGCGAGGCAATAGCGATGTCACGATTGGTCATGGCGCCGATGCCGAGCGCGTCGACGGTGCACATGGCGTTGACTACGTGTCCGTACAGCGTCACCCGATGGCCCGTCTCCCGGTCGGTGAAGGGATAAGCGCCGACGATCTGCTCGCCGTCGAGAACGACCAGAGCGCGCCGGCGAAGTTCTGCGAGCAGAGGCCGGATGGCCGCCCCGCTGAGTTCGGCGCGCTCCGCAAGCGCGCTCCGGCTTGGGGCTCGTCCGTCCTCGGCATACTTAACCAGCGCGATGCGCACGCGGTCCGCCGCTGTATCATAGCCGCTCCAGCGCTTGAGCACATGGTCGGAGCCGACCATGGCCGGCAGCGCGTTCCGGACTACCGGCGACGTGACGACCGACCAGTTGGGAAACGTCACGCCCGGCCGCACGGCAAAGCTCGGCGGTGTCGCGGGCACAGAAATGACAGCCTTGTCCTGGGGGGAGGATGCGCAGCAATTGTTTATGGCTTCATGCTCGGACGACAGCGCCTGGTCGCAGCCGGTGGCATTCTCGGCGCGCTCGCCGCCTCGTCCTGTTGCATCATTCCCCTTGTCCTGTTCAGCCTTGGCATCGGCGGCGAATCGCCGACCTGAGGCGCATGGAGCGCGTTCTCAAATCCGTCGTTGCCCAATGCGGCGACGGCACGCTCCCGGAGTGTCCGTTGATCGAAACGTTGCTCCAGGAGCGAACTGTCAACTGATCGCTGGGGGCGCCTATGCAGCGCCCCGGACCTCGTTCCTCTGAGCGTCGCTCTGTTGCGCGTGCATCCAGTCGGCGATCTGCTGCGCCTTGCTCGCCGCAGTGAAGATGGCGCGCTGGTCGGAGCGCAGCGCCTCGAGCCAGGAGGCGATGTACCGGGCGTGGTCGGGTCTCGCCTCGACGCTGAGGTTGAGATCGGCGCAGATCATCGCGCTCAACAACTCGACCGTGCATTCCTCCATAGCGTATGCGGCCGAGCCGAAGCGTCCGGAAAGATCGCGGTCGAGGCGATGCTTGGCGCCGGAAGCGTGGCCACATTCATGGAGCAATACGGCGTAGTAGGCGACCGCGTCGCGGAAGCAGGCGAACTCCGGCATCTGCACATGATCGGTAGACGGACGGTAATAGGCCTGCGAACCGCCGTGGCGGATGTCGATGCCGAGGGAAGCGCAGAACCGTTCGGCCCGCTCGATCCGCTCGGCCTCGGGCAGCACCGGCATCTCGGGCGGCGTGTAGCCGTCGACCTGGGCGCAGTTGAATACGGTGTAGCCGCGGGCGAACAGACGCCGGGCGGGCTCGTGACGATCCTCGTCGCCGTGTTGGGCGTCCGCCGCGTCACGATCGGTCGTCTTCCAGAACACGACCAAGTGACCGCGCTCGCCCTTGCGAACCTGAGCGTCGAGCGCCTGCCATTGGCGGTAGGTGCCCCAGATGCCGGCGGCATAGCCTTCAGCGTGCGCCGCAGCCCAGAGCGAGAGGATGTTGACGCCGCGATAAGCCTTGCTTGAGGCGACGTTGACGGGCGTGGTGATGGCCGATCCGTCGTGATGCCAGGGCATCCGGTAGTCGCTGGCGCCCGCCTCGATGGCGGCGATGATCTGGCTGGTGACCCGCTCGTAGATATCGGTCGGGGTCTGGGGGGTGCGATCTGTGGTCATTGCTGCCTCCTTAAGCTCGCCCTCTCCGTCGAGGGCGAGGCGCCAGGGGCAGACGCGGGAGGCCGGCCCGTCACACCCTGTTCTCGGTGCTGGTGCGGAACAGGGTTGATGGGCTGGCAGCGTCTGCCACACCCGAGCCCTGCCTCGACGGGCGAGCTAAAGGAGGCGCAGATCATGATCGGCGCGCGCGGAACAGAGCGGTTAGATGATGCGCGGCTCTCTCAGCCGGCGTCGTCTCGCCGCGAGCACTTCAAGGCGACAACCCTGGCGTCAACAGATCGGGCCAGCTCCTTCCGCAGCCCCTTCGATGACGGCATCCCGCTCGGCGATCGAAGCCTGCCACGGCCCGCTCAGCATCAGGAGCCAGACTCAGTCCGAACCTCGTCTATGTTGATCAGGACCACCATCATTCGCTCGAGGTCCTGCTGGAGGATACTGCGCTGAAGATGGACGAGTCGATTCTCGTTCAACAGGCTCCTGGCTTCTTGCGCTGAACGGGCCCAGGCGGGCCGATGTCTTGCGGTGATGCAGGCATCAGGACCAGGGTCGGCTGGCAAAACACTGTCAGCGGGCCTTTGGCATCAGTTGCCTGCTTCAGGCAGGCGGCAGTGCCGGGATCGAAGAAGCAGCCGGCCAGCACCCGACATGCAATGTTCGCTCGAGGCTCGCGAGCATTGTGCGGAGCCGGGCACGGTCCGCAATCATCGCCGGAAGCGGGCCGAGTTCTGCCGATATGCCGTCAAGCGTCTTCGCTTATGCGCGTTGCCGCGGGTACGGGCTGCGTCGCGCCGACCTGGCGCAGGATCATGCCATCCTCCGTGATGGAAAGACAATCACCTCCACTCGAGGTGAGATCTTATTTGGATATAGAGATATTGGCCTTTCTGAGCGCTTCCTCTATCGATTTTGCTCCAAGCGCCTCAAGCGCACGAGCAAGGCTTTGTTCGACTTCAGGGATACGTTTTCCCTGAATCAGCGCGATCTCGGCGACAGATCTACCTTCGGACACCCATCGAAGGCAAGATTTTTCGATGGGTGAGAGCATGGTTTCCCAAATCCAACCGCCAGATTATGCACTACGGACCATCGGTCTCGGAAACCAAGAGCATCGCCGGCGAAAGGATGGCTTACAGGCGGCCATATACTCCTACCGACTTCTTGATGAGGGATGGCGAGCGCAGTGAAGCCCAATGCCTCCCCTATCCGGCGAGACCACCCTCCGCCACTTAGTCCACGTGGAGTTCAGTTCGAGTTCGGACCTCAGCAGCAGGAAAGCGGCTTCCGGGAGGAAGCCGACCTTTCCATGAGAGGATCCCCTCTGCCTGCGCAGGGTAGTTTAAAGCCATACGCAGCGCCGGCTGCCACAGCGCGCGCGTCCGCCGCCTTGAGCACTGTTGATGGTCAGCGCGCCGGCTCTCGCCGAAAATGTCGCAGCAATCGCGATGGCTGCGGAATGCAAGGACGAGTGACAGTTTCATGAGCTTCTCCCAAGTTTGAAGATGCACACCTCTTGCGTGGGCCCCTTTGCCACTTAATTACATTGCGCAAATTAATCTTCGTTGCAACAGATTGTTCGAACCGTTTGTCCTAAGCCGGACAAGAATGTTGGTGGCCGGCCAGGATTTCGTTAGTTCCGGACCGCGGCGCCGACAAATGGTGCGGCGTAAGGGGCGCGCCAATTCGGCACGGAACTTGCTGCGAGGATTTCGTTTAAAGCAGACGGCAGCGGCAGATCTTCGGTGGATTAGCCGGCCGTGGGTGATTAGCGCTTAGTATGGCGTCATGAACAGGCGTGTCACGTTGTTTTCATCGGGGATTGATCATGCGAGTAGCGCTGATTTCTACGTCAATATTTGCCTTATGTTGTTCGTCAAATGTCAGGGCAGAGGCGGTGCTTCCAGTGAACCCGTCACCATATCTGGTCGGCGCCATCACGAGAAACATGTTTAGAGTGCCAAAACCTGACCAGGACTTGGTTCTACTATCTGCGCACCGCGGATCTTGGGAGGTATATCCCGAGAACTCAGCCTACGCCTTGCAGGACGCCTGGAATTCACAGATTGAGGCCGTGGAGGTCGATGCCCGCTTTACCGCCGATAAGGAAGTCATTCTATCTCACGATTACAGGATGGAGCGCGAGTCCACTGGAACCGGCTTCTTGTACGATCAGAACTACTCGCAAGTACAGCAAGCCGATCTACGCGACCGTCATGGGCGCGTGTTCAAGGACTCGCGAGGACGCAACGCCAAGTTCATGACGTTTTCCGCGGCGCTTGATCTGCTCGCGCAGTACGTCACAGATGATGGGCATGGTTATGTGATGATCATCGATGTGAAAGGGGCGGTTGACGATCAGGATCCCACTGATCCCATCGAGCTCACGCAGCGTTGCCTTGATATTCTCGCGGCCAAAAAGAACCCAAAGCTCAGCAAGGCTGTGGTGTTTAAGCTGAAGGCTAAGGATGCGGTGGATATTGGTACGTTTCTGAATCGGACCACCTACGATCCCAACGTCATGGGCGGGTTGATCGTAGTTGAAAATCCGGACGATCAGAACGTTAAGGATTCCAACTATGATCCTCACGAAGATACAATTTACGATCAGTGGAATGTGGCGCCGTTCCCCGTCCAGTTTGAAATGAACCAATTCTACAAGGGTGACGGTCTTCAGGCGTATCTCGACTATGTCGATCAAAAGCAGGGCTTCGCCACCTATCATGAAAGTAATTATTATCCGGAGGGCGTCGCCAACAGCGCGGGAAAATGTTGTTTTGAGCATAACACCGATCCCAGATCCGTCGCTCACGGAGGTATAGTGCCGGACTATCGCGGCGAACCGGAAATGGCGATCGTCAATCGTACGAATCTGATCACCACTGACTGGCCCGACGTGGTTGCCGACATGCTGCGCCAGTTGGGGCGCCGCAACACCAGCAAACTGAGCCGCTAAGGTAAGACCTACCGCTTAGAGTGGAATCTTCCAATGATAACTGGAAAGACAATCTCTCTACCACTCTCTGTAATAGCGTGTCTTGGTGCTGGCGCAAGCCAAGCTGCCGCATGCGCCAATCAGACTGACTGCCTTAAAAGCGCCTCGGCAAAAGTGTCTCAGACACTCACCCCCAAGGTAGTGCCTGTTTTTGGCGATTATCCGAAGCTGTATATACACGACTCTGCTGCGAATGAGGATTATACGGTGCCTGATACTACAAAGCAGGAATTTGACTTTTATACGAATAAGACTTCATTTAACCTCCCGCGTCGCTCTTCAATCGAGACAAGAGAGATCGCCTCGATCAGCCCGGCCATGGGGTTCACTGTCCTTTTGGTCGAAAAGACCCGCGATAATACGGTTTCCAATGGCGGTAGCACACTCTCGCTATTAAGTTCCAATTCCAACGACGCTTACTTGTCATTCGCTTTAGGCGCCAAGCCCAGCTCAAGTGGGCAAAAGTGGTCTTTTGCCAAAAGCTTGCTTCAAGGCAACAAGGCGCAAACCGCATATTGGCAGAAGCCGTGGGATATGAATCTTCTGGGACCAACAGGCGACTTCTCCGGAACCGAGTGGATCTATTACACCTTCACTCCAGACGGCAAGGTTCGCATCGACCGTTTCGCGCCGTACACCTATTTTCTGGCGTTTACCGCTTACCAGTGGGATGAGGCCGTGCTTGACGGTGGCTTCCCGCATTTTCCCTTCGACACCGGTACGCCGACCAACCGGCCGCAGTCCGTCACTTTCGGATCCGTCGGGCCATGGCTTATTGGCGCTGCTGGTGCGCCCGGACAAACCCCGCCGACGAGCGAGCCAATAGAGGCATTGCCCGGCTTTGAGGGAGCGACAATATTCTCAGCGCCCTTGTCGATGAAGGAAGTTATAGCTTACCAGAATTCGCTGAGGGGAAGTTATTTTCTCGACGTGGACATGCTTCCCTGCAACAGCGGCCAGTACCTTTCCGGTCGAATTAGTACTCCCTGCGGTACAGGTAGTCCCGGCAATCCGCCACCGAACATTAACTCTGTCGCTCAGCATAGGATCAGCACCAATACCAATCGTTAGGTCGTGGCAAGCAAAACTTTGGCCTTGCCTCAACGACGATTGAAAAGATTTTCAAGGCAAGGAGGTCGATCCGATGACCAGCAAACTCGGGCCAGGCCGCGACTCCGGCTTTGCCCGCCGGATGCTTCGACCAATGCTAATCAGAAGAGCTCGCTGACGAGCGCCGCGGAGGTTTGCTGACGCACCGCGACACGGGCCTCAGGGCATTGGCTGCGGATGGTCTCCTCAACCTGCCAGAGCTTCGCCATCCGCTCGACCGTCGCTGTTGCGACCTTCGAGCCTTCCGCGACAGTGCGCAGCGTTTCGGCGGTGGCGCGAAAGAGCAGGCCGTAGACGAGCGCCTTGTTCTGGTAGGCGATCGCGGCGATGGCCTCCGGCAGTGTGAAGACGACATGAAAGTACTGTGTGTCGAGCAACTCGGCGCGGCGATCCTCCAGCCATTGCGCACGGGCGAGCGATTGGCAGCGGGGACAATGCCTGTCACGGCAGCGGTTGAAGGCGATGCGCCGGTAGCCCGCATTGATCGCACGCTTCGACGTGCCCGCCGAGCGCGGCGGTGGGGCACAACTCGATCGCCGTCATGACGCGACGCTGAGCGGTCGACAGCGACGTGTGCTGGGCACGATAGGACTCGCCATAGCGACGGAATATATCCGCCACTTCCGGCCTCGAACGGGGCATGGGCGCGAGTTCAGAAGTACTGAGGCTTGGAGGGCGGCGGGGTGGGCGCTGGACGTGGCAAAAGCTCGAAGGGGCTTTCCGTAGCGCAGACCTTGTTGGTGGCGATGCGCAGGTAGTGGGCGGTGGTTGCGAGGCTGCGGTGACCGAGCAGCGGCTGAATGGTGCGCACGTCGGCGCCGGCCTCCAGGAGATGGACGACGAAGGCATGCCGCAAGCTGTGCGGTGTCACCGGTTTCGACAAGCGGGAGAGATCGTGTGGCTTCACGCAGGCTTGCCCAACTGCATACCGAGTAATTGGGTGACCGGCGCGATCTCCAGGGAAGAGCCACGCCTCTGGCCGCCACATCCTCCAATAGTCGCGAAGGATCTCGAGGAGCTTGGGCGACAGCATCACATAGCGGTCCTTTTGGCCTTTACCATGCTCGACACGCACAACCATTCTCTGGCTGTCGATATCCGTAGGCTTCAGCTGCACCGCTTCCGAAATGCGCAGGCCGGCGGCATAGCACGTCGTCAGGATGGCGTGGTGTTTGACATCGGCCACGCAGCCAAGAAAGTGCTGTACTTCATCGGGACTGAGGATGATCGGCAGCTTTTGCGGTTTCTTCGGAAGCGGCAATACCTCTTCAGGCGCCCAGTCCCTCTCGAGCGTGACGTTGAAGAAAAAGCGCAACGCCGAAAGGGCGATGTGGATCGAGCCGGGCGCCAACTTCTTCTCGTTGGCCAGATAGACCTGATAGGTCCGAATATCCTCGCGGCCGAGCAAGTCCGGCGCCTTGCCGAAGTGTCGGGGTCATGATGAGCTCCTCTGTCTGATGGGATAGGCTGCCAAACAGCCGTCTCATCCTCTCGCAGTTGGGGCTCCTACTGAATACATGACCTCCTTGCCGCTCCGCGGTAGCGGAGCGGGTTAGTCCAACCCTATATATGTGTCGGATGAGATTATGTGGCGGCGTCGCTCGCAGTTGCTGCGTTTCCCGGCCGGGTGCCCGCTCGGCCGCCACATAATAGTTCCGTCTCAGATGGCCTCCAGCAATCGCAGCAAGGCATCCTTCGGCTGGAACCGAGCCGGCTGGCTGCCGGCAACGCCCGCCTTGTCCAAGCCGCGCCGCATCATCTCGACGTCGGCTGCCGCGTAGCGATGCGTCGTGGCCACCTGCGCGTGGCCTAGCCAGGCCTGGATGGTCAGCAGGTCCACACCGGATTGCAGAAGCGTCATGGCCAGCGTGTGACGCCTATGTTTCTGTCGACATAGGCGCCACTATCTACCCTGCCGGACTATGTCGGGTAGCTTTGTTCGCAACGGTAAATCTCTGAGGGATAAGGATATTTCCTACAGAGCCGCTCAGGGCACCCGACATAGTCAACCCGGTTCACAGGCTGTTCAAGAACCCCAACAAATTGTCATCGGGTCGAAAGCGGGATGACTTGCCGGAATATGGGGAGGTCTTTGCCAAGGCTGCCTCCTTCATCGCCAATGTCGCCTCGAGATAAATCTGTGTGGTCTCGACGGATTCATGGCCGAGGCACAAGGCGATTACGGCCCGGTCTACGCCCGCCTGCAGGAGGTCCATGGCCATTGTGTGCCTCGGCCTCTGGCACTGGGAAACAGGATACTCTGGTCTCCGCGCTGCGGCTCGTTCAGCGAGTTTCTCAACACTGCGATTGTAGACTTGGCGAACGGAGTGCAGCGTTCCCCGCGCAGGTGGGCCCCCGTGCCGAAGAACAGGCGGTTGGTGTGAGGCGAAATCGAGCGACGCGCGAGTTGCGGGTAACGTTCCGCAGCGGCCGAGACCGCAAGTTCAAGGCGCTGGGTGACGTCCGAACGTGCCATGCGCCCTCCGCCCCGGTTCGGAAACAGGAAGTTCTCCTCGCCCGCGCAGTCCAACCGGCGTTTCCAGTTCCGGATCAGGTTGGCGGTCGTACGCCAGAGCGGCACGCTGCGGTCTTTGCGCCCCTTGCCATGCAGGTGCGCGACCGCCGAGCCATCGACGACGACCTCGCCGACGCGCAGACCGATGGCTTCAGACACGCGGGCGCCGGTGTTATACATCATGCTGAACAGCGCGCGTCCCGCTCACCCGCCCAGGTCCGCGCATACGGCGCGTCAAAGATCGCCTGCATCATGATGATCTCTTGAGACGTCGCGGCGCTCCGACGATTATCCGTGACACGTATCCAAGGTCGTTCACAATCCAGAGAACTGCCGTCGCGGCGCCAAAAATCGCCGCTCCAATCGCACTTGCAACGACAATTCTGGTCTTGCCGTCCCAAAGTTCTCCGAATTGTATCAAGTCCGTTAAGCGAAAGACGGCGCCCTGAACTAAGTAAAGCAGCAAAGTACTTTGACCAAGCTCCACCGCAACAAGGCGAGCTAATCGAGTCGAGCATAGAACCCTCCAACAGTGAAACAAAGATTGCGCCGCCACTGCTGCAGCGGCTGCAGACCCGGTGAACATCAGCAAGACCTGTTTAGCCGATTGTGCATCATGAACTAAAACAAGATTGTTGTAAGCGTAAGTGTCCCTCCCCCAATCAAGAAAGCACAGGCAAGCCACTGCCCAGCATGAGAACATCAAAAGAGATTTGTGACGTAGCATGGTGTTCGCCTGCTCCTCGATCGTCTGGGCAAACAAGAACCCCAAACAGAAGAACGGATAGGTATATCTCAGCAATGGTACTATCGATAATGTGATAGGCATAAGTGCGATCACAATTGCAGACGCGCACAGGATCCATTTCGATAAAAGGTTGAAAGCCGCAAAGAGCTTTGTGAGAAGGAAAGAAGCAAGTACTGCCCACAAGAACCAATATGTGCCAACCAATTCACGTGAAAAGTCCAGAAGTCCGGCAGTCACGCCGCTGAAGTGAAAAAACGCGGCTAGCTTGGCTGTTTCAATAAGTGCGCACCAAAACAGCATTGGAATCAGTAATTGAACCGCACGATCACCGACGGCGCGACAAAACGATGTTCGCAGAATTGTTCCAGAAGCAAGATATCCACTTATGGCCATAAAGAGGGGCATGTGAAACATATAGATCGCCTTAAAATACGGCGACAACCAAAAGTTATCTGTGTTTCGATAGATCACCAATTGTAATAGATGACCCAATACTACCAAAATTATGAGAATGCCTTTGACAAAATCAAAGGTTATATCGCGATTGTTCGCCCCTGCGGAGCACGAACCGCGCTCCACAGGGGGGACTGCGGCGTACCCCATGACCAGCTCCTAAATTTTCATCCAGCGACGGTTATGCATTCTCGAATAGACGATCGGGAGACTTGGGACAGGAGAAAATCAGTTGCTGCTCAACGTCCGTCTGCCACCGGCGATGACATCTGACTTGGCTCCCTGCAGATCCACCAGATAATCAATCTTGTTTAGATTAGGCCTTCGGCTCAACTTAGATTGCTTCTTGGATGGTCTACTAACTGCCCTCAATGAAGTGACCTTACAGGCCGGCTCTTCCAATCCGCTTTCTTATCCGCTCTTTCAAAATTGGTGCAATCAATTGTTTGGATGAACCGCATTTACATGATGGATTGATATCGGACTTTCTAACCGCCAACGAGTCCGCCGTGAAGACGCGCTTGGCCGCAACTGTTCCGGCACAAAAGATCGTTCAAAATGTAACCCGGTATGAGCTCCCACGTCTCCGGTGATCAGCGGGCGCGTGCGTAGCGGATCGGCATCCAGTATTGGCGCATGGCGTCGACGGCCGCTGGAATAAAGGCGTAGGCGTTACGGAGAAAGTCCCCGGTCTCGGAGCCCCTTCGTGGCGGTTCGGGCAGCGGACGGCCCCGATCGTCGCGACAGTGCAGCAGGATGGGCAGAAGCAGGCTGTGATTGACGTTACCAGCGTCCAGCAACGGCGCCCACGCCGGCAACCTGAGCCGCGTCGCGGCGTAGAATCCCTGACACCAGGGGCACGGATCAACATCACCATGGGTTTGCGCCGGTGCATCGGCTCGAACTGGTCGGGCGCGGTCGTAAGACGTTGCTGATGTCGTTATGGCGCAGCGCGACGGCGAAGATCGCTGCGAACTCCGGGGTATCGCCGTGGTTGAAAGCATCGGCATCGATGGCGAGCAGCGGGCAGATCCAGTCGAGCGGACTCATCGACACCGGTCCGGCCACGATCGCGGCAACGTAGCCGTCGAGCATGGCGAGACTGGTGGCGATAGGCTGCCGATCAACGCGAGCCTGCAGCCATCGCTCGAGTTCCTCAAGCGGCATCGCGGCGGCCGCCATCGACGACGATGCTGATGAATGGCGATGTCGGCTTATGCGGCGGTCTGTGCGATGCGCTCGCGGGCCGCCTTCCAGTTCCAGGCGAGCAGCTCGTGCAGCTGATGGTCGTCCTGGTCATCTCCGACGAAATCTATGAACATGGCGAGAGGATTGGCGAAGATCCCCGAACTCCAATTCACCCCTCCGGACGGTGCCTTCTACGCCTTCATCGGCGTTGGCAATCTCATTGGTCGCAAGACCCCGGACGGAACCGTTCTCGCTGATGATACAGCTATCGCAGCCTATCTCCTCAACGAATTCGGTCTGTCCAGCGTTCCGGGTGCTGCCTTCGGCTCGCCTTCGTTCATCCGCCTGTCGATTGCCGCTTCGGACGCGGAACTCGAAAGCGCGTGTGAACGTCTCGCCAAGCTGGTTGCGTCGCTTAGCAAATAGCACTCGAGGACTAAGGATTGCATCCGATGAACAGATACGAAGTTGCCCTTGTCACAGGGGCCTCGAGCGGTATTGGGAAGGCAATCGCGCTTGAGCTTGCCTCGGCCGGGCTCAGGGTCCTTGCTCTTGGCAGGGACCGTGCTGCGCTTGACGAGCTTCACTCGACCGCGGGCATCGTGCCCGTCGTGTTCGATCTCTCTGACGTTTCCGAAGTCTATGGGAAAATCGCGGGGGAAAAGATCGACGTGCTGGTGAACAACGCCGGATTACTCACCGCCTCGGCAAGCCTCGTCGACCTGTCTGAAGACGATATTGACGCAATGATCGACATCAACATTCGGTCGGTCTTCAAGCTGACGCGGCATGTCCTGAAGCAGATGATCGAACGTCGCCGCGGCCATATCTTTTTCACCGGTTCAAGCGGCGGCCTTGCCCCTCATCCCAACTCTTCCGTTTACGGCGCGACGAAGGCGGCCGTCAGCCTGTTTTCATCTGCACTGCGCTGCGATCTGATCGGTCTACCGATCAGGGTGACGGAGCTTTTTCCCGGCCGCGTTGAGACGAACCTCTATCGGACAGCGCTCGGCAAAGAGGGCGCAAAGAAGAAGCTCTACGACGACAATGAGGCGATCCAGCCCGAACACATGGCGCGACTGCTGCGTACGGCGCTGGAGTTGCCGGACTTCGTCGACGTAACCCGCCTGGAAGTGATGCCGACGGGCCAAGTAGTCGGCGGCGCCCAGATGTCCAAACTTTCTCGTTAACTGCGAACCTTGGAAGGAAAAGATCATGCAGGGTATGAACATCGCCGTCGTCGGTGGTGCGAGCGGCTTCGGCCTCGAAACGGCAAAGCTCATGGTCCGTGACGGCGTGTCGAAGATCGTCGTCATCGACATCAATCAGGAGCGTCTTGATGCAGCGAAGGGAGAGCTGGCCGGAAAAGGCACCGAGATTTTCACGGTCGTCCGCGACATCGCACGGGCAGAAGGCGCGCACGCTTCCTTCGACGCTGCGGTCAAGACCGCAGGGCGCATCCGCTCGTCAATTTGCGCAGCGATCTATCCGCGCGCACCGCTGCTCGAAATCACCGACGATATGTGGGACGCTGAAAATGCTATCAACATCAAGGGCACCTATCACATGATGGTGGCGGCGGTGAAGCACATGCAGGGCCACAAGGCCGAGGGCGAAGTTTCCGGACGCATCGTCAACATTACCTCTGTCGACGCTTTCAAGGCGCACCCGCAGAACGCACACTACGCCGCGACCAAGGCCGCGGTCGTCAGCTTGACCCGGTCCTTTGCGCATGCGTTCGCCAAGGATCAGGTTCTGATCAACTCCGTCGCGCCGGCGGGCATGGCGACCGAAAAAGCCAAATCTCTTGGCTTCCTCGGCGAGCTTGCCGCGGCCAATCCGTTGGGCCGGGCTGCCGAACCAGCAGAAATTGCAGAATTCGTAGTGATGGTCGCGGGCCCGAAGAATACATACATGACCGGTGAACAAGTGATCGTCTTGGGTGGTTACATCTACGCCTGATGGCGTTCGGGTCGCGCCTGGCCTTCTGGCGCGACCCCATAGGAATCTAGATAGCAAGAAAGTGAAGGCGGAGACGATGGGAAACGGCTTACAGGAGCGAAGCGGGGGCCTGATCCTTGTCCACGCCCTCAGGATCCACGGTGTGGAACGCGTCTTCGGCGTGCCCGGCGAGGGCTACCTGGCGGCGCTTGACGCCTTCCACGATGCCGAGCGTGCGATCGAGTTCGTCATTTGCCGGCAGGAGGGCGGGGCGGCCTATGGCAAACTCACCGGCAAGCCAGGCATCTGCTTCGTCACCCGTGGGCCCGGCGCCACCAATGCTTCCGTTGGTGTGCATACCGCCTTCCAGGATTCAACGCCGATGCTCCTCTTCATCAGCCAGGTGGCGCGTGAACAGACGGAGCGCGAGGCCTTTCAGGAGATCGACTATCGCCGGATGTTCGGCCAGATGGCAAAATGGGTAGTGGAGATCGAGGATGCTGCTCGCACCCCGGAACTCGTCAGCCAGGCGTTCCATCGCGCCCGCCAATGGCCGGCCGGGACCCGTCGTCATCGCGCTGCCGGAGGACATGTTGACGAATCGCGTGACGGTCGCCGATACACCCGCTTACAAGCGCGTCGAGACCTATGCCGGTCAGCCGCAACTCGATGAGCTGACCGAACTGCTAGCGAAAGCCAAGCATCCGTTGGTCGTCGCCGGTGGTGGCGGCTGGACGCAGCAGGCTGTCGCCGACCTGCGTTCCTTCTCGGAAGGTTTCTCACTGCCGGTTGCTGCCTCGTTCCGCTGTCAGGACTATTTCAACAATATACATGCTAATTATGCCGGTGACCTCGGCATTGCGGCCGGGCCGAAACTGATTCGACACATGAAGGACTGCGACCTGCTGATCGCAATTGGCGCCCGTCTCGGCGAAATGACGACCGGCGCCTATTCGCTCATTGATATCCCGGTGCGGAAGCAGACCCTGGTCCATATTCACCCGGGCGCAGAAGAGTTGGGCCGCGTTTATCACGCGACCCTGCCGATCAATGCCAGCGCCGTGGGCTTCCTGTCGCAGGCGACCGGGCTCGAACCGGCTGTTGCGCCAGTCTGGGGTGATTGGACGAAGGCTGCCGATGCCGACTATCTGAAGAAACCGCAGGTGCCCGGCCCCGTCCAAATGGGCGAGGTGATGGCATGGCTGCGTGCTCATCTGCCTGACGATGCCATTCTGACCATGGGAGCCGGGAATTACACTGCCTGGGCGCATCGCTTCTACCAGTACCGCACGTTCCGCACCCAGCTCGGCCCTACCAACGGCTCCATGGGCTACGGCGTGCCGGCCGCGATTGCGGCCAAAATTACCGCGCCGGCGAGGACGGTCGTGGCCTTTGCCGGCGACGGCTGCTTCCTAATGAACGGACAGGAGCTGGCGACGGCCATGCAATACGACGTTCGCGTCATCTTCCTCGTCATCAATAATGGCATGTACGGCACAATCCGCATGCACCAGGAGCGGAGCTATCGGGGCCGCGTTTGCGGAACGCGGCCCGCAATCCCGACTTCGCCGATCTTGCCCGCTCCTACGGGTTGCACAGCGAGACTGTGAAGGCGACCGAAGATTTCGTCGACGCCTTTCGCCGCTCGGAAGCCTCGGGCAAGCCGGCGCTAATCGAGATCCGCATCGATCCGGAAGCGCTGACGCCCAACCCTGACGCAGATCCGTGAATAGGCAATCGCGTCGGGGAGATATCAGCAAGGGCGGCGGCGTTACTCCTCCACTTCGTCTAGCATTGCGCGAAAGCGATCCAGGATGCGCTACCAGCGCCCGCTCCGAACGCTGGTAGCGTTCGAACAGCTCAGTGGAGAAATGCCCGGAGCGATCCTGCGGCAACCGCAGTTCCAGTTTGCCGACCCGCGTCATCAGCGTCCGACCGTAGTAGCCGGAGCGGTAGCCGAGCCGCTCTGGCGTGCGCTCGCCTTTCCCCGCCCCCAGGGCCTCGTCCATCTCCGCTTCGAGCACCTCCTGCATGACCGCGCGGACTACCTCGCGCAGCCCATCCGGGTTCGAAAGCAGAATGTCTTTGACCGGAGTGCTGGCGGTCTTACCTTCAATCTTGGTCATGGTAGCGTTCCTCGTGAGTGAATCAGGTGACTTCGACATCACCAGCCTGCCATGACCGCCCCTCGCAGAGAATTTGCAGAACCTTCGGCACACTACCGCGGTGTTCGTACCCGTGACTACAGTGTTCCGCGCAATGAACCTATCGTTGCTCCGAACGAAACAGTGCGAATCGCCGTGCTGAAGGATCGGTTAGCTGACCCTTCATTTCCCCCCGAGCCTTTTTGATTATTCTTTCAGGAGAGCGTACCGAAGCACGCGAAGGTCTTCGTCTTCGAGTGAGATCTCCAGGACCCGATTGACGAGATTGTCGTCATTGTCGAGTTCGATCAACGCCTGCTCAAACAGCTCGATCTGCATGTCGAGGTCCATGCCGGGTGGCCGTTAAGGCAGATCAGCCCGGCATGGATGGCGACGTCGGCATATTGCCCCTTGGTGCCCGGCTTGTCTTTTGGTCCCCGGAAATCGACCGAATTCTTCGTGACAAACGTCCAGTCGCCCTCAAGGATGATTGGTTTAAGCTCCCAGTCCTTCAGGCCGCCCAGTTTCATCCAGACGACATGGCTTGTTTCGCCGTGGCCTTTTTCGATAGCCATTTTTGCCAGTTCAGGACTGAGACACTCATCGATGAGAAACTTCATCCCGTCTTCCTGCGACGGGCGACGCGACGATCTGAGACGATGACCGAGCCTTCGGGAAGGTCGCCGAAGACGCGGCGCCGGCCGCGCAAGGGGTTCGCTTCCGCGTAGATTGAGGCAAGCCTTATCTTTTCCGCGTCCAGGCTAGGCCAGGCCTCCAGCATGCGCTCCACCGAATGACCGGCAGCTACGGATGCGGCAACATCATAGACCGGAACGCGGGTGCCCCGGACGACAGGCGTACCGCCAAGGATGTCGGGCGAGGATGTGACGATCTCTCGTGCTGCGGCAAGGTCGTCCAGTCGTTCGCTCGCACCTCTCATAAAGGGCATAAGATCGATCGTCAGAAACTCGTGGTGCACGGTCCAGTCCTCGCGCAACAGGGCGGACCAAGGGAGCGTACGCGCTCTTGCCAGTCGACCCTCTGCTATCCGGATGGCAAACAGCCGCTCTTCCGAGGTGAGACGGCGGGCGCTCTCGAAATAGAAGGCGATGAGGGAGCAGGCCCCGGCCAGGACATGGCGACCGTTGTCAAGCGACACGAAGGCTTCTGGCAGAATATGCTCATCGATGACGCGATTGACGTCGCGTAGGCTCACGCGCGAGACGACGGCAGCCTCGCTCGCCTTCAGCATTTCCGCAACTGCGGGCATGTGGGCCTCCATATAATGCTCCGATCCGTCGGAATATATAATGTGCAGGTGGTCATATCAAGGTCTTGAAGACGAATGGGTAGGCATCGCCTGATGGTGGGGCGCGTGCGACACTCGATCGACCGGCGGGAAGAGGGGTCGTTTTCACCGCCCCTGATCCCCGCGCCGCAATCCAAATGGCAATGGTGCTTGCTGTTAAATATTTTGACGGGGTTTCTTCAGGCAGCCTTCATTGTTTCCGATGCGCTGCCGCTGTTCTCACCAAGATCGAACCGGTCGACGAGTTGCATCAGGTAGTCCGCCTCGCCCGACAGCGTCCAGCTCGCGGCTTGCGTCTCCTCGGCCATGGCCGCGTTGCTTTGCGTCAGCTGATCAAGCCGCGTGATTGCAACGTTCACCTCGGCGATCGACGAAGCCTGCTCCCGGCTCGACAGCGCGATTGCTTCGATCTGGGTCGAGATCTCGAGGATGTGCTTGGAGATATCCAGCAACGCAGCACCGGTTTCGGAGACGAGGCCGGCGCCCTTGGCGACTTCGGCCGTGGAGTTTCCGATTAACGCGGCAATCTCCCGAGCAGCCCCGGCGGACCGCTGCGCGAGTTCCCGCACCTCCTGCGCGACCACGGCAAAACCTTTGCCGGCCTCGCCGGCGCGCGCCGCCTCGATGCCCGCGTTGAGCGCCAGCAGATTGATCTGGAATGCGATGTCGTCGATGACCTCGATGATGTGGCCGATATGGCTGGAGGCGGCCTCAATCCGCCCCATGGCCGCAGTCGCATTGCCCACGACCACGGTGGAGCGATCGGCGTCTTGCTTGGCCTTGGAGACCGTATTGTCGGCATTGGCCGCCTGGTCGCCTGCCCTGCGGATGGTGGCGACGATCTCATCAACGCTTGCGGCTGTTTCTTCGAGCGACGCGGCCTGCTGCTCGGTGCGACCGGAGAGCGCCTTGGCGCCCTCGGCCATCTGACGGCCGCTTCCCTGGATGACGGACGACGTCGTGCGGATGTCGAGGAGGGTTTGCCTGAGGCCCGCGACGGCGGCGTTGAAATCGGTGCGCAGTTTGTCAAGCGCCGGGGCGAAGGGTGTCTCGATCGTTGAGGTCAGCCGGCCCTTTGCCATGGCGTCGAGCCCATCTGCCAGTGCGTCGACTGCGAAGGCGATTTCCTGGTCGCGGCGCAACTTTTCCGCCTCGTTTCGCTCACGCTCGGCATGGGCGGCGACGCGCTCCTGCTCGGACCGCTGTTCGAGCGCGATCCTCGCCTTCGCATTGGTCTTGAAGACGTCGAGGGCACGCGCCATCTCGCCGATCTCGTCGGCGCGGTTCCGGTTAGCGACAGCCGTGTCGAGCAGGCCACCGGCCAGATTGCGCATCGTCTGGGTGATCTCCCCGATCGGCCCCTTCAGCGTGAGCACCAGCGCCGCGCCGGAAACGAGAGCGATGATCACGCCCAGAACCATGGCGCCGATGGACAGCCTATTGGCATCCTGGCTCTGGCGCCCGGCGGCGCTCCGTTGCAGGTCGGCGAACAGCGATATCTGCTCGCCGATATGGTCGATCTCGTCGGCAGCGGCCTGGAATTGCTGTGTGCGCTTGCCGGTGGCGCCGACAAGTTCGACGGCGGACTGTTCAATCCGGTCGAAGGAGGTTGCGAGCTTGGTCGACTGCTCCCCGGCGAAGCCGAGATCGCCCGCCGTGGAGCTCAGCGCAAAGAGCGCGTTGCGGCATTGCGCGAGGTGCATTGCCAATGTCGACTGCTTTTCTGCGGAACGGTCGAGCATGAATTCGGCAAGTGCGATGCGCGTCAGGTAGATGGCATCGGTGAGATGCCGCGTGTCCTGCATTACGAGCCCGGCCTTGGCAACCGAGGCATCGAGCTCCTCGAAAGTCGTCGACACATGCTGCATCTTCGCGGTCGCCGCCGCCTCCAACGGCTCCTTAAGCGCTTTGAGCTCAGCGAAGACATCCAGGATTTTCTCTATGTTTTCCGGCGGGCGCGCCTTGTCATCCACCAGCGCACTCAAGGCCCTGACGTTGGCCGAAAAGGCCTTGCCCAGCGGCTTGGATTTCTTCGGCAACGCGATCGGTAGCAGCTTCTGGTGAATCTTCAGGTCGCCCATGGCTGCGGCGATCGCCCGATAGCCCTCGCCATCGTCCTTGCGCGCGGCAAATGCATCTCTGAGCGCAACGACAAAGCTTGTCGCAGAGAGGATCCTTTGCGCGTCACGCAGTTTCTCCTTGGCGTCGTCTTCCTGCGTGGAGATCGACTTGTCGAACGCGGTGGCGGCGGTCAAGAGATCCGCCTGCGATGTCGAGATGACCCCCAAGGCCTCCTTGATGCCGGCTTCGAGGCGGGCTTCATCGGCATGCAGAGCCCAAAGGTCGTCCATTCGGCCGTTGATCGCAGAAAGCGCCGCGGATGCGCTTTCGAGCTCCGCCCAGCCTTCGGCCTTCGGCGTCAGGCGTGCGCCGGCAGCGTCGAGCGCGGCGCGCTGCTCGTCGAGCTTGCTGAAGACGAGCGCCCGGTTTTCTTCGGTCGTCTGGTCGAGAAAGCCGATCATTGCCGCATAGACATCCTTGAAGCCGCGCAGCGATGCCGCGACGTCGTTGGATATCGCCATGCGGCTTTGCAGAAGCCCGGATGCGAGCATGCCAGTCACCCCGACCGCGCTGATGCTCAGGATGAAGGGCAACACCAGCAGCATCACCTTCGTTCGGATTTTGAAACGCGAGAGGAGGCGATCGACCCAGCCCATGAGATGTCCCGAAATTTTGTTGAGGTGGCAGCCGCGTGCAGCGCAGCATCACGGCATCGATAGGCGGCGAGGGATAACAAATCGATAATGAAGCGGCGATCACATGCAAATGTCACAAAACATTCACACAAGCTAATTTGTATTACTTTTCAATCGACTGGGGGATACTGCAAACCGCGAGCAATCCTTTCCGCTATTGTTGGAACACCAGTCGGTTCGTCACGTCGCTGTTGTTTCCGTGCTGTAGTTTTTCGCCACAGTTGAAGAGGGGCTACCAATGGAAATCTCCAAATTTGCGGACGAACAACTGGCCGATCAGATCGCCGCAGGCCGCGAGGCTGTGCCCGAAGTTGATCCCATACGGTTGATTGAGCAGGTCGTCCATCGGGCGCGCGCTGGGGCCGGGGTGGATTTCGACGTCTTTGAGTCCCTGATCGGCGAAATCGATCTCGTCGAAATCAACTATCTCGAGCGTGGTTTGATGGCATCAAGGGCGGTGTGCAGGATCAATGTTCCGGCACCCGTTGGCGACAGTAGCGACTGGGGGACAGGGTTCTTGATCGGGCCGCGGCTCTTGTTGACCAACAATCACGTCATCGACTCCGCTGAAGACGCTCTCAAGGCTACGGTCGAATTCGGCTACGAACTCGACGCCGAAGGGCGGCTGAAACGCACGACACGCTTTCGGCTTTCCCCGCAAGATGGTTTTGTAACGAGCCCGAGGGATGCGCTCGATTACACGGTCGTTGCGATCGAGGAAAACAGCGAGGATGGCGCGACGCCAATCTCCGACTTCGGTTTCTTGCGTCTCGACGCGCGCACCGGAAAGACGGAGGTCGGCCAGTATGCGACCATCATTCAACATCCCGATGCCAAGACGAAGCGCATCTCGCTCAGAGAAAACAAGTTCGTCAAATATGGGGACGAGGCGGACCCGGAGCGCGACAATTTCCTCTGGTACTCTTCCGATACGGCAAATGGTTCGTCTGGCGCAGCCGTCTTCACGGATGCCTGGCAGGTCGTTTGCCTGCATCACGCAGGCGTTCCAGACCGAAGGATGATCGATGGCAAGGAACACTGGGTGCTGACCGACAAGACAACGGCGCCCGCTCGCATCGCCATCAATCTGCCCGTCGACAAAGTTCACTGGCTCGCGAATGAAGGCGTTCGCATTTCCAAGCTCATCGCCGACGTTCAAGAGAGAATTGCGGCGCCAGGCTTTGCCCGTTCCACCCTGGTCGATGACCTTGTTGCCGATGCGACCGGGGTGAAAGCCTTTGCCGGCACGACGCCAGGCGAGAGCATCGTCGGCCCGCCGCTCGTCGCCGCACCGGCCCTCAGGCTTGTTGCCGCCGAGGCACGACGCCGGCCGACGCGGCATACGCACCCGGCCAATTATTTCGACGGACGCGAAGGATATCGATCGGATTTCCTGCCCGTCGAAATCCCGCTGCCCACACTCGGGGTCAATGCATTGCGGCATGGTTCGCCGGCCAAGGTCACCGGTGCAGCCGACGACGTCCTGCGCTACCAGCATTTCTCCGTGGTCCTGAATGCCAATCCCAAGCGCAAGATGGCCTTCTACACCGCCGTGAACATCGACGGTGCCCGCTGGACGAACCTGGAACGGGGAAATGACGTGTGGTTTTACGACCCGCGCATCCCCGAGGAACTGCAAAACGGCGACGAACTCTATGGCGACGAGCCTGTGCCATCGAAGAACTATTTCGATCGCGGTCACCTCGTGCGCCGCCTCGATCCGGTTTGGGGCGAGATCCGCGTTGCCAAGCAGGCCAATGACGACACGTTCCAGTGGACCAATTGCTCGCCGCAATATTGGGGCTTCAATCAGGGCGCCGATCTCTGGCAGGGTCTGGAAAATTTCCTGCTCTACAACACCGACGACGAGAATGTTCAGGCTTCGGTCTTCTCCGGGCCGCTGTTTCGCGCGGACGATGAAGAGCACAGGGGAATTCTGATCCCGCAGTTTTTCTGGAAGGTCATTGCGGTAACCGACAAGAACGACAGGCTCTATACCAGCGGCTACATGGTCAGTCAGCAGGACTATGCCCTCGACATTCCGTTCGAACGACTCCCGGTCGGGCCGAACAGCACAAAACCTGGTCAAAATTTCCAGGTCCCGGTGGCAAAGATTATCGAAGACACCGGTATTGTCTTTGCAGACGAGATCTTGAGCGCCGACGCCTATTCCGGACCGTCAACCGGGCGAGCATTGCGCACCGTGGCGGACATACAGCATCCCCGGCGCTGATCATGCAAAGCGGCTCTTTGCCGCGGGCTGCATCCAAGGTTTGCGGGCGCATCGTGAAGCCAAACGTCGCCAGTTGCACCGCCGGCCCGTTGATCGCCGTTGAGGATCTGTCGCCCTGGACATCACGCGGCCTTTGCAAATCTGGCACGTTCGGGAGGGACATTCGGTTTCTCGTCTGATTGCCCCCGTTCACGTCTACGGTTGCGTGTCATAGAACAGTCATAAACGGAAGCAAGCATGCTGCGATTGCCAGCCTTGCCGCGGGGCTATGAGGTGAAGGGGGACGATCGCTTGCCATCAAGCCGCTTGCCCGACCGGAGGCCGTCGCCGTCTTGCCGCGCACCATCGAGCAAGCTATGAGCTATTCCGTCGACGTCGACGTCGACGTCGACGTCGATCCGGACGGGCGGTACACATTCAATATTCTGGATGAGACGCACAGGTATCCGGCATGACGCTCTGCTGGAAAGATCTATACAAACCTGCTCACGGCAACTGGGTGTGCACTGAACGGTGGCGTTGCGAACGGGCGAACCGTCATTTGAACGAATAATCGTCGAGCCAGCGGATCCCCTTAGACCCTTAAACTATTTGTTCGTTGACTCTTCGAGCGCCGCTTATTCGGAAGCCGAGTTTTTTGAACCTTAAGGCCCGCGGAGCGGCCGAGGTTTGCAGCGGAGGACTCGCGCAAAGATCAAAATCCGCAATCCAATACGGTCAACGATCCATTCTTGACGGGTTTGCCGCTCTTGAGGCGGATACATCACCCGCGAAAGCGGCAGCCTGATCATCGGCTGCCGTCTCATTAAGGAGCTCGGCAAGAAGCACCGGACGCTTGTCGCAAACGCTCGGTCGGGCACGGATCGAACTGCGCACGCACATCCGCAGCGCCGCCTTCCAGGGCTATGTCGTCGTCTTTCGCTACGTTGATGAGGGCATTTCGAGGACAATTTCCTCGAGGGGCACAGGGATGCCGGCACGGTGTTTTCCCAAGAGCGGCCTGTCTTTGGAAGATATCCGCGACGCTCTCATCGATGCGGCCGACTGGGATTTCGTGGTCAGTCAGGCCCGTTGAACTCAACGCATTTTCCGCTGACAAGTCCGGTACTCAAGGCGGCGGGACAGACCGGCAAGGGGGTCTGTCGGCTCGCCGCATGGAGTCAATCGCATAAATATATTCCCCCAAATAATCCATAAAAACTATATTTTCTGTATTATACTCCTGTGGCTTCCTAATGTCTATCCCGTGAATGCAAGCGAGACCATCCGATGACCAAAACGATACGCTTCAACGCTTTTGAAATGAACTGCGTCGGCCATCAGTCGCCGGGGCTCTGGCGCCATCCGCGCGACAGGTCGTGGCAGTACAAGGACCTGGAGTATCGGACGGATCTGGCAAAGGTGCTCGAGACGGGCTTCTTCGATTCCATCTTTATCGCGGACGTGATCGGCTATTACGACGTCTACAAGGGCAATCTCGACAATGCCCTGCTGCAGGGCGTGCAGATACCGGTCAACGATCCGCTTCAGCTCGTCAACCCGATTGCGCTTGCGACGAACCATCTCGGCATCGGCGTCACGGCGTCGACCAGCTTCGAGCATCCCTACACCTTCGCGCGCCGGCTTTCGACGGCCGATCACCACACCAAGGGGCGTATCGGCTGGAATATCGTCACGTCCTATCTTGAAAGCGGTGCGAAGAACGTCGGGCAGGGCGGATTGCGTTCCCATGACAACCGCTACGATGTGGCATCGGATATCTCGAAGTGCTCTACAAGCTCTTCGAAGGAAGTTGGGAAGAGGGGGCGGTCGTTCGCGACAAGGAGCGCGGGATCTTCGCCGACCCGACCAAGATTCACGAGGTCGGTCACAAGGGAAAATATTTCGTGTAGGAAAGGGTGTCAGGTCACTGATGTGGTAATTGGTTCCGCCGGGGTATTCCCTGTCGCGACTGGGCGTGATCCGGCACGGCGCATCTCGATGACAAGTCTGAGGGTCAAATAGACGGACACTGCGGTAAGGATGACAGCGAGAACCGGCTCAACCAGGGGATCATAGGTAGGGCCCCAATTTGCAAGCCGATATGTGTCGTCCCAGGGACCGGCATTGACCGGTCTTGACCAGATATCTGCGCAGTTCACGAGCGCGTTGGATACGTGTTGGCAGACCTGCATTCCGACAACGATGCGCCACAAGTGGATTGCAGTGAGAAGGGGCAAGCAGATTAAGACAACGAACGCGATGCCTTGGACCCATTTTCCCGGACGGCTTCTGGGCTCGATATCAAGGAGCCTAAACGGAAAGGCCTCCGATGCAGAACCGGATGACCTCTTGGCGTGATATACCGCGAGAAAAGGAACCAGCCAGAAGAAGAGCGCGAAGAAGCGCATTCCATGAACAGCATAGGCTTCGCGTGTCAATTCGCCGTCAAACTTAAGCTCAATCGGCAGTTTGATAATCAACGCGAAATCAGATTTTTGCGTCGATCCATGGATGTTGATCATCACGACTAGCGTGAGGATCGCCAGCGTTATCCATAGCTTTCTGAGCGTTTCCTGCGTCATTCCGGCCCCTGACACGTTAAGCCTTGCCGCAGATGCGGTTCAGTTGTTCCTGGGCCCAACCGCGCAGCACCGGTTGCAGGAGCCCAAGCCCTGACAGGTATTCGCCTACGTCACCTGAAACGTCGAGGTCCAAAGAGGTAATGCGACACGCTCCAACATCGACAGTGACGTCTGGTGTGACAGCACCCTTCACTGAAAACCGAATAAATGCTGCGTCGCTTGTCGCGCAGGTGACCTCCACCTTTGATCTAACTCGAAACCCTTCAGGTGCTGAGCAAATATCGATCTGAGTTGCCTCAAATCGCCGTGTACGGTTTGGACCCTCAGGCAGAGCCTCGCAAACCTTGATCTGCTCGATAGCCGCCTTGATTTTTGACCAGTCAGGTGTGTTGAGAAGTGACCAACATTCTTCCGCTTGAACCGTTGAGGTTCCTATCACCAGGATGAGCATTCCGAATAAGGCGGGCTTCACCATTGGCACGATCCCCAAGCCGCACATAGAAGCTGCGTTAACACAACATGACGTCGGATAATTTTCAACTAGCTGTTGAAAGATTATCTCATAGCGGGTGCACTTTGTTTGAGGTTTCGAACCCGGCCTTATGTGGGTCCGATGCTTGGATACTAACGTCCGAAGCCAAAGACGATTTCCTCGTCGTTTTCACGCGCTGCCACAGGAGAAGACTTACGAGCCGCTGGATCAGCTCCTAAGATCGTCAGTGACGGGTAACCCTTCCAATCCAGTTCGAGTTGGGCGTCAAAACCCCTCTTCTGGGCCTTCGCGACCAGATTCTTAGGGGCGCTTGGGTCGTATCCCATGGTCACGTCAGCGAGCGGATGGCGTAGATATTGAACGCTTTGCAACGCGAGCGTCATTGCCGCAACAATAACAGTACGGTCCGCAAACAAGCTTCCGTCGCGATCGTTTGCCAAACGGAACGGACCATTCTTTATCGGCGTGTGCCCTGGAACGGTGAAATATGCATAGCGAGAAACGCCACGGAGAAATTCGCCCGTCGTCTGGTCGTCGTTTCCGGCGAACGTGGGATCGCTGCCGACCAGTATGATATCGATGCCGCCGTCGCCCTCATCGGACCTGGAAACATATGCGCCTTCGATGAACAAGCCCGATTGGTTATCGACCTGCAGGCCTGGCTGTTCACCGAACATGATGAAAGCCTGTTTCGCTGGAAGCTTGATGTCCTGAGCCTCCGTTTTCCCGCAAGTCCAGTTCCATCAGATCGGCACCAATCCTTGAAACGTCGAAAATGCAATCATCTGACGCTAGGACATGAGCTGCAATAGGCTCTAGGTGTGCAATGGTCAGCAGGCGTTCGTCGCGCTCTTCCGGCGACATACCGCTGAACTCTTTCGAAACGGCCCAGTGGCGCATGATCGTTTCCTGGCGGAATGTGTTCCGAAGCTCCGATGTTGCCAGAGAGCCCGATATCGTCATGCCCAATGCATCGAGCCTGCGGCGGAAGACCGCCTCGAACATGGTCGCGCGGCACGGATGAGGATATCGCATTGTTTTTGATCCCGGATGCATTCACACCCAGCCTGATCAAAATCTCTGCAAGCAAGAAGCTCGGTTCGGTGTGGGCAGTTTATAACAGGAATGAAGCCCAGGCATTTGAAATGATGTCCCCAGCAATCTTGCCACCTTCGTCAATTTGCAGATCGAGACCTGTCACTGTGAAGCCAGTATCCTCGGCCCATTCGACGATGGCGTTTTTGCAACCTCGAAATCGGGGACAGAGTTTCGTTTTGAAAGTTCGGGGGAAATCACCTACATAGCCCCAAAAACCTCAGCCCTACCGCTAGGCTGAAGCCTGTCTCCTACGAACGGCGATGATGAACCCGAAGAATTTGATCGCGGTAGGTGATGTGCACGGAATGGCACAAACCTTAGAACTCCTTCTCAATGAAGCTGACCGTCACGAAAGTGGGATGCACCGAAGAGCCGGAGAATGGGGACCAAAGTTCATTGTTGGCTCAAGGTCTCCGCGCCCCTTTGTCCAGCCACCGAGCAAGGCGCATTGCCCAGCGTTCGATTACCCGCCGCGCAAGGCCTCCTGCCAGGTTCGGATGATGGGCTGCGTGGCAGCCGTCGCAAAGAGTGACAAGATTTGAGGGTTCATCGGTCCCGCCCATAGACCGAGGCAATAGATGATGCACATCGGCCTTCGGCGGACGTCACCTTAGTCGAGCACGACACGCATCTAAAGTCATCACGCAGGACAACGCGGCGCGTTTGCTTCCAGTTATCTGCCGGGGGCTGTTTGGCGGCTTTCTTCATTGGGCGAAGAATGGGGGAAAGTCGCTGAGAAAGCGTAACCAATAGCACCAGTCACAGCTCATTCGAACTGACCGCGAGACAGCGAAATTAAAATCCCCGGAGGCCAGCATACTTTCGGCATCGTGATCCCCGGCATCGATTGCCAGAAACTTATTAATGATTGACGCCTTTGAAATGATTACAACAGCGCTTTCAACAGCTGCACTTTCCGACGTCATCGCGGTATCGCCGGTGTAGTAGTACAGCTGAAATACACGCTTCTTGAAGTCGTAATATGTTGATATTTGAGCAGAATACAGCATCATTCTGCGGCTGATTTCCAGATCACTATGGCTTGTTTGCTGCCCACATGATCGCTGATGTGGTCGACCACGCCAAGGTCATGGGAAATGAACAGATAAGAGATGCCCATCCGCGCCTGCAATTCCCACAGAAGATCCAAAATCTGTGCCTGGATCGGCGGCGATCTGTGACCAGTCGATCGACCGCGACGCGAAGTGTCCGCCAGAAACGGCGCCTGTTTCAGCACGCGGAAGTGCTGCATCTTCGCGGCGTATTCGGGGGTACAACTGGCCAGCTTCGGCAGAGGCGTCTCCTCCAATCGCAGGAATCGTTGGTTGCGACAACCAACCTGCACCGGAACCGCGTGCTTCGGTTATGGGTATGTCAATCCGGTTCAAGAACCGCACCCCAGCAAAATCAAAGACTTAAATGCGCAGGTTCAAATCGCAAAAGCTTACCCCGCAACCAACATGGCTGAGAAAACCGTTTGTTGAATGGGTCCGGAACTGCCGCCACAGTTCCGGACCACGGCAACATCGCTTCAGTGCGATGTGCCCGAACCGCCCACAGGTGGCGATTCAGCTCAGATTAGAAGTCGCGCTGCAGGCGGACGAAGCCGCTGACGAAATCCTCCGTGTCTGCGCCGATGTCGCGACTTGTGTACTGCACGGAAACACGTGACGCCAACCCAGAGGTGATCTTGTAGTCAACCGCCAGACCACCGCGCCATTGATCCGCATCGCTGACGAAGCCGTAATCACCCCAATAATGAAGCCCCGGGGTGATCGCGAGCTTTTCGGTGGCGTTGTAGCGATACGAGGTGGCGACGGTCCACTCGGAAGCGGCGAAATAGACGTTCGGGTCGGATGCCCAGACGCCGGCAATCTGGAAGACGCCCGGGCCGAGTTCGGCCGAAACCAGCGCGCGGATGGCTCCTTCCTCGACCTCGGTATCGTAACCGCCGAGAAGGTCGATCGAGACGCCGCCGACCGTGGCCGAAACGATGCCCTGCACGCCGATGCCGTTTGCCTTCGTGGTCGCCCCTTCGAGCTCATTGATGGCAACGCCTGCCTGGAACGCGCCGCCCTCATAGAGGTAGGCAATCGAGTTGAACTCGGTGATGTTCGCCAGCGAGTCAGTTTCGCCGTTCAGGCCTTTATCCCACCAGCTGTAGAAGAAACCCGCCTTGAAACCGCCGAGCTGGATATAGGCCTCGTCGAGGTTGATCAGGCTGTCACCGACGTCGCTGTCGTTGTCAGCGTTGAACTCGCTGGCGAAGAAGCCAGTGAGCGTTCCAAGTTCGGTGTCGCTCTTTGCGCTGAAGGCGATGTATGCGCGCGAGAAGGCGTCCCAGTCGGACGTGCCCTGGGCCCCCCAGCCTTGGCGTTTGTTGACCTCATCCGGGCCAAACGAGACCTGGAAACGAGCGTAACCATTGATCTTCAGGCACGTTTCTGTGCCGGGGATATAGAAATAGCCGATGCCGAAAGCGTCGCAGACGCGAACGTAGTCCATCGGTTCCGGCTCCGCAGCGACGATCGCGTCAGCCGCTTGTGCACCAGAGACTGCTGCAAGGGCAACGCTGGAGCCGAGAAGCACAGTGCTAAAATTCATTCTCATGCGGTCGATCTCTCTTTTGGGTTGGGCAAGGGCCGGGGCAGGTCGGTCCTGAACTTCAACGGCACCCTCGCTCGCGCTGCGGCGAAACGGGCCGTCAATATTGACGGGCAGCGCGCTACCTTTACCAACGAATATATTCATATTCTAAAGGTATATGAATTCCGTAAGGCGACGAAATGAAAGTGGTAGACATTCGTTGTTAACGCAACACGTAAATATTGTCGCATTTTGTACAGCGCAAAAGACTGGGCAATGTTACTAATCATACAAATAGTTTGTATGATGGCGCCGAATTGGCGCGTAATAAAACTTGAAACAACTTGACATATAAGAAACTGATGATAGATATATATCGCCCGATGAGAAGAGGGCTCTTCCCGACTAGCGCCGCCAGAGCCTCCAGCCTGGCGGCGCATTTCATCTCGACGCTATGGGCGTTTTCCCAGGCGCTCTATACCGGTGGCGACACGGCTTTCATGGCCGTCGGACTTTGCCTCGCAGGATAATGGGGAAGGATCGCCCGCCTACAGCGCCGTGCGTCCTTCAGGACGCACAAAGGCGCTGTAAGTCTTCGAATCTACCCATTGTGCTTTCCGAAAATCGGTTCCGATTTTCGGGCCGATGCGCTAGGGCAAACCGTCGAGTGCGGTCCAGGAATGTCGGGACGCTGTCCGTTTTTAGTGGCAGAGCGCTCCCCGGGGCCAAGCGCTGCTTGGGTCTGTCGCCCTTGGACTAGGCCTGCTCGACGGAGCCCTCGTTACGGGTGAAACGAAGGGCGGACGAGGGGCTGAGACCGTAGGCGCTCTTATAGAGAACCGAGAACCGGCCCGGATTGGAAAACTGAAGATTCAAGGCCAGCTCGGTAATGCTGCCCGCCCGGCCGGCCTTGATGGCGCCATGGGCGGCGGCGAGCCTATAGTTGCAGAGGACGCTCATGGGCGAGCCTCCTCGATAGGTGCGGAACATCCTCTGGAGCGCCCGCGGCGTGCACCGGGCAGCGGCGGCGAGGTCCTCGATCGTAACAGGGTTGGTCAGGTTCTCGCGCATGAACGCCTCAGCTTTAAGGAGCTGTCTTGGTGCCGCACCGCTGGTTCCCTGACAGAATGCCTCAGCGAGATTGTGCGGCATCGTCGAGAACAACTTTACGAGGGCCAGCTGCTTGTACGCCTTTGCCAACAAAGGCATGGCTTTCGATGCTGCCGAGTTGAGATCCCTTTCCGCCTGCCGGAGCGTCTGATACAGACCTTGAACGTCATCTTGAGAAAAGCAGGTAGCCGGCAATACGAACTCGTGCACATAGGGTCTACCGGTCAGGTCCTCGAAGCTTCGCCTGAGAGCCGACTCGGGAATATGGAAGGCCAACCACGAACTTTCAGATTGGATCGTCATTCGGTTGCCGGCACGTTCGCGGGCGCTCGCGACATGATTAGGCGAGATGCTTAGTGTTTTGCGTGTCCGCCGGTCGGTGATTTCGATATGTCCGGACAGCACGAAATAGAAGCTGATGAGCCGCGTATCGCGCCTGGCAAGCGCTTGCAGACAGACCGAATGCTCCGCGCTTGCCAGCCAGGCTGACAGAACTCGTTGCCGGTGGTAGGCGAGCGAGCAAGCCTCCGGGGTCTCTGAGGAGACCTTCCACCTCCAGTTCGGCTCGACAGATCCAAGATTGGCGAGGATCGTGTCGCGCGTATGGGCGACGAAACTGTCTGTCCGCAGTGGCTCGTCTGTGCTGGGAAGGGTTGCGCAAAAAAGCACGGTGTTCCAGCCGAGGCTCGGAAACTTGTCTAGGAGAGGCAGCGAACCGCATTGACGAACCAATGGTTCCGCCGCCGCGATCAGGTTCCAGTCGAGCATCGAAAACAGCGCCAATGGGTTGAGAGGCGGGTAGAGCAGAACGGCTATCAAAGCAGCAATCGTCCCAGCGACGAGCAGGCACAGGACCAGCTTGCCGAACGGCAAGGGCATCACTTGGTGGCTCGTTTTATCAGCAGAGCCATGACGCGCGTCAATCTGCACTGCTCTCCATCCTGTGCGATATTCGATCTGAACCCGGATCGAAGATGTGTTTTTCGGATAGGGATCGCGCGTCGGCTTTGGCCGTTACTCTGAGATGCTGCGGAGCGGCAATGATGGCGACTTTCCCATCTGCCTCGAAGAGAATGGACGAAGGCGCACCGGCTGCGCGACACAAGACATGTCCGGCCGCACAATCCCAAAGATGGGTGCCGTGCTCGACATAGCCGGCAAGCCGACCCGCCGCGACCATCGCAAGTGCTGCGGCACAGCTTCCAAGGCAGACGATATGATAACCGCGCGCCTCAAACGCGGCCTCGACTTCGAGGCGATGGGCGAGGGGCCATGTTCGGTTGCGGCCTATGCCAAAGGCGATCGGCTGCGCCCCGACAAGCGGCGAAACCGAGCCTGTCCCATGCAATGGGCCATCCACAGAAGCCCACAACAGAGTATCGAGTGCCGGTAGCGCAACAGCGCCGAGGACCGGCTCCTTGTTGCGGACAAAAGCGATAGAGACCGCCCAGAGCGGTATGCCCGACAGGAAATTCGCGGTCCCATCGATCGGATCGATCAACCAATGGTCAACTTCGGCATCGCCAAGCTGTTCCTCGCCGACGATCGCGTCGGCGGGGAACTGGGCGTGGATCAGCCTGCGGGCAAGACTTTCGGCGTCACGATCGGCTGCGCTGACGTAGTCGGCCTCACCCTTGGTCTCGATGACGATGTGGGAAAGATTGCCAAACCGGGCCAGCGCGAAGGCTCCAACCTTGCTGGTGATGTTCCGAAGCAAATCGAGCCGAGTGTCGAGGTCGCTTGTCAATTTGCCGCCCGATCCCGCGCCGACGCAACCATCTCTTCAAGCCGCAGAGCGATAGCGTGTGCCCGCTGATAGTAGGACGACTCCGACAGCACGTAGCGGTCCATCGGCGTCTCGAAGTTCAAGGGCGTCCTGTAATTTGTTGCCGCAATGGCTTTTGTGATCGCATCCCAGTCAAGCCTGCCGTCGAATGGCAGCAGATGGTCGTCCTTTGCGCCGAAGTTGTCATGAATATGCGTGGCGATCAGCCGATCGCCATGGCGCTCCAGCACCGACAGCTTGCCGGGCTCGATCAGTTCCCAATGGCCGCTGTCGTAGCAGACGCCAACGAAGTCGGAACTGTAGCGGCTAAAGAGGCGGGCATAGAGCTTGAGGTAATTTTCCGCATTTGCCTTGACCAGGGTTTCGACCGCGATCTGCACGTTGCGTTCGATGCAATGGGCCTCGACGTCGTCGAAGGATCGGAACAGGGGCTCGAACAACAGGTTCTCGTTTTCAACGCTGCGGAACGTGTCGTCGGTGATGTCGACGTGGAGCACGACATTCGGAGCGCCGAGGGCCGCAGCGAGATCGATACGGTTTTTTAGAAGCTCCACCCCGCTTTGACGCTGCCAATCGTGGTGAGAGAGGAAGTTCTTGCGTGTCTCCTGCGCGAATGGGACAGGTCCGGCATGGGCGAGCTCGCTCACCGGGTTGACGCCGTTGCTGGCATGAACGGAGTGTGTTTGCAGGCCCGCCTCCGCAACGATGCGGCGGGTGAACTCGATTTCGGCGTCGGCAAGCATATAGGAGCTGCCGGAATCGGGGTTCCAGTTGATATGCGTAAATCCGGCTTCACGGATCAGGTCGAGGGAGTGGCGGATGCCCTCGTCGTACCAGCGTTCATGGGTGGGCCAATGCCAGACGGTGATGCAAGTATCCATTTCAGTGTCCATTCAGAGGTTGCTCGATTCCGGGGTGCGGCCGAGGCTCAGGCGCTCGGCGATGAGGATGACGGCCAGCGAGAAGGCCATGATCAGGGTCACGTAGACGAGACTGACGGCGGCCTGGTCGGGATCGGCCGAAACTGCGCCATCGACGATGGCGATCGGCAGAGGCTTGTTGTTGACGTTGTAAAGGAAGGCCGAGAGCGGGTATTCCGCCAGCAGATTGTTGAACTTCATGCCGGCGACCAGGATTGCGGTCGGCGCCACGAGCGGCAGGACAACACGGCGGAGCCGATACGGCCCCGAGGCGCCCATTGCCCGGGCCGCTTCGTCGAAGGCCGGATCGATCCCGATGAAGGCCGAGCGCATGAAGCGGACCATGAGCGGCAGGCTGAAGATGACGTAGCCGATCGGCAAAAGCCAATAGCTGCCGAGCAGAACGAGATTGCCGACGAGCGGATTGGGCGCATCGAAAGCAACGATCAGCCCTACGGCAAGCAGCATGGTGGGGATGATCCAAGGCAGGACAAAGCAGATATCCAGGCCTCGCGTCAGCCAGTTGCGCTTGCGCACCATGATCGGCACGGCAAACAAAGTGATGGCGAGGCCGACGGCAACCGCGATCGAGCTCATCAACATCGAATTGAAGAAGGGGACAAAGGCCGCGCCGCCGCCCAGCACCCGAGCGTAGTTTGCCAGCGTGAAGCTGGAAGGCAGGACGTCGATGCCGATGCTCGAAGCCGGGGCGAAGGAGAACAGCACAATGAGCGCGACCGGCATCAGGTAGATCGCTGCCAGCAAATAGGCCAGCGCGGTCACCACGATACGGGCAAGCGGATTGCGTATCGCCCGCAACTGGATGCGTGTTGTCGCCTTAGCGCCGGCCGTATAGGCGCCCTTGGCCTCGAAATACTGCGACAGCAGGATCAGCCCCATGAGCACAAGCCCCATCAACAGCGCCAGCAGCGCCGCCATGTCTGGCCGGCGCAAGCTGTTCAGCGTCAGGACCATCTGGCTCAGCATGTGGAAGTCCCGGCCGCCGAGCACCTGGGGCGCGGCAAAGGAACCCATCGCCGTAATCAGCGTGAGCAGCGTAACCGCGAGCACGGTTGGCAGGATGACCGGCAGGACGACGCACCGCAGAATCGTCATTTCCGAGGCTCCCATGCTACGGGCCGCCTCGATCGTCGAATAGTCGACGCGGCGCATGGCGGCGCGCAGAAACAGGAAGTGAAAGCTGGTCATCAGAAAAGTGTGGGCGAAGAGAACCCCAAACCAGCCGATGAACCAATCGCGCGGCAGCGACGGGAAGAGCGCGGCCAAAGCAGCAGTGATGGCACCGCTCGGACCATAGGTGAAGTTGTAGCCGGCAGCCGCAACGACGCCGCCGAAGACGAGCGGCGTGGAGAAGGCGATTTTCAGAAAGCCACGCCCCGGCACGCGAAAATACTCGAGCACCGCCACCTGGAACATACCGACGATCGTGACGGTGAGGGTGGTCGCCGCCGTCATCCAAACCGTGTTCCAAAGCGCTGCGCGGACGCGGCGAGAGCGTGCGAGTTCCGATACCGCATCAAACATGGCCAAACTGCCGAGCCTGAACAACGCGGCCTGCAAGGCAGCAAGCATCGGAACGAGAAGGAAGGTCAGCACGGCCCAGGCAATCACGATCAAGCCGAGCCAGTAAAAAACACGGTCCAGGCGGGTGGATCGGCTCATCCGGTCACCTCCTGGAACACATGCGCGGCGCCGGGGCGAATTCCGAGCGAGACGGTACTGCCGGGTTCAGGAAGCTGGTCGCCGATCAGCATTGCCGAAAGCGCATGACCCTCGACCTCGAGATCGACGCGGCTATGGGCTCCGAGGAATTCGACGTGGTTCACTCGCGCCGGAACGCCGGCGACCGCCCCAAGCAGGACGTCTTCATGGCGCAGGAAGCTGCGGCCTTTGACATCGTATCCCAGCAGGCGCGCCGCGAGTGGCGGAGCAAGTTCGTTGGAGACGCCGATGAACTCGCATATGAACGGAGTCGCCGGCTTGCGGTAGAGGGTACGACCATCGCCGATCTGCTCGATCTTGCCGTGATTGAGCACCACGATGAGGTCGGACATGGTCAGCGCGTCCTCCTGGTCGTGCGTGACGAAGATGGCGGTAAAGCCGAGCTCCGACTGAAGGCGCTTGATTTCCTTGCGCATCGCGGCGCGCACCTTCGCATCAAGATTTGACAACGGCTCGTCGAAGAGCAGCACGCGTGATCCCGTGACGAGCGCGCGAGCAATGGCGACGCGCTGTTGCTGGCCGCCCGACATGTTCGCTGGCTTCTTGTCGAGCTGATCGGAAATACCGGCCATCTCGGCAACCTCGCCGACGCGCCTTTCCACCTCCGCCTTGGACTTCTTCGCCACGCGCAGCGCAAAGGCGATGTTCTCGAACGCCGACATCGTCGGAAACAGCGCGTAGTTCTGAAAGACGATGCCGACGTTGCGGCGCTCGGGCGGAAGGGCGGTAATGTCTTGCCCCTCTAGGAGCACCCTTCCGCCCAAAGCCGGGAGCAACCCGGCAATGGTGCGCAACACGCTGGATTTTCCGCTCCCCGACGGGCCGAGGAGCGACACGAACGCCCCGTCGGCCACGTCGAGGTTCAGGTCACGGACAACGGTCATGCCAGGGAAGCCGACGTCGAGTTTGTTGAGGGACAGAACGCTGTCAGCCATGGCTCTAGACCTCCGATCCATGCAGAGCCGCGCTCATTGACGGATTTCAAGCTCGATCTTCTGCAGCCAGCTGTCGAGCTTTGGAGCGATTGCATCCCAATCGATCGGCTGGGTGTTGACGAGCTTGGCATTCGCCTGAACGGTGGCCGGCGACTTGGCGAGCGCTTCCGGCAGGACAGGGACCTGGCCGAACTTGGCGGCGTATGCGGCCATCACATCGGCCGATCCCCACCAGTCGACGAAGGCCTTGGCCTCATCGAGTTGATCGGTCCCGGCCATGATCGCCACACCTTCGGAAATCACCGGAGTGCCGCCGTCGGTGTCGATCACCTGGACTTTCGCGTCGAGGTCATCGGCCCGCTTCAAAGCGCCGCCGAGCCAATTCAGATCGATGGAGGCGCGACCGGACTTGAACGCCTCGAGCTGGGAATCCGCATCGTTGGCGATAATGCCCTCAGCATAAAACCTGTCCAGGAAATCCCATCCCTCATCGGATACCTCACCATCGGCGTCGAGGAAACGGACGAGGATGCCGGCAAGATACATGCGGGTCGTCTGGGCCGCCGTGGAGCCGATGACATATTTGCCCTCATAATCGTCCTTCGTCAGATCCAGCCAGCTTTTCGGCGCGTCTGGGTCGGCCAGTCGGTCGGGGTAGTACGCGAGCACGATCGGCGTCTGCCAGAACTTGTGGACCAGGCCTTCCGCGTCCTTATATTGTGCCGGAAGGTCCTTGGCCCAGGACGGCGAATAGGGCTGGAAGAGGCCTTCCTTCTTTAAGAGGGCCATCGAGGTGTCTACCATCCCGAGAACGACGTCGGCTTGCGGGTTGTTCTCCTCGGCGATCAGGCGATCGTAGAGTTCGCCGCCCCCTGCGTTCAGTAGCTTAATCTCATGACCCGCTGCCTTGGCCTGTTCAGCGATCCATGCCCCGCGCTCACCGCCTTGCGGGCTGTAGACGGTCAGTGTGTCGGCCAGCGCTGGAAAGGCCGCGGCCACGACGATGGCGGCGGTCGCAAATGCAAATGCCAGTTTCATGATGTTCTCTCCCTTATCGAGCGACGCGCTCCTCTTACGCCGGCTCCATGTCAGTTTAATTACATTGCGCAATTTAATTTTCCTTGCAATAGCTTTCCTGAAACTTCGACCGATTTGCGGACTTTGCCATGCCTGTTTTGCCCGAGCTCTCCCTCAATGAACGACGCCTCGTCGAGTTGATCTTCAAGAACAGGGGCGTGGCTCGCATCGAGTTGGCGCAGATGTCCGGGATGACCGGCGCCACCGTGACGCGTCTGGTTGCGAGTTTGCTGGATCTCGGCCTGATCACCGAGGAGGCGGATCGAAGCGGAGCGCAAGGCCAGCCACGCCGGTTGCTGCAGCTCCAGGCCCGCCGTTTCTTTGCCGCCGGCGTCACCTTTTCGGTGACCCGCATGGAAGTCGTCATTATCGATCTCAGCGGCTCGATCGTGGCAACGAGAAGCGTGGAGGTTCATACGGCAAGTCCAATGGAAGTGGTGGAGGCGGCTCAGGCTGCCGTCGATGACATGCTCGCCGCCTTATCCATCCAGAAGAACGACCTTGTCGGAATTGGCGTTTCCGTTCCGGGAAATTTTGGCACCGCCTCGAACCTGTTGAAAGCCCATCCCTTCTTTCCTGCGTTCGAAGACGGCCAGGCGATCGAAGCGTTCCGTGAGGCGTTCGACGTCCCATGCCATGTCGAAAACGACGGCACGGCTGCCGCACTTGGCGAATACGTGTTCGCGGGTGACAACGTGCTGGATGATCCGCTGTTCTTCATCCACATCGGCCATGGCGTCGGCGGCGGCGCGGTGATCGACGGCAGACCTTATGGCGGCGCGCACGGCAATGCTTGCCTGCCGGGTGTCCTCTATCCCTACGATCAGCCGCGGCCGTCCGGGCAGGACCTTCTCGCGACGTTGCACGCGGCCGGTTTCCATCTTCGAGATTTCGAGGAGATGGACGCGATGCCTCAGGCCGCTCGCTCCACCGTTATCGAATGGATCACGCGCGCTGGCGCGCAGCTCCGGCAAGCCGTCCGTGTCGCAACAGCATTTTTCGATCCCGCGCGTATTGTCGTAGGTGGGCGGTTACCCGGCGATCTGAATAAAAGGCTTGTTGAAACGATCCTGTCTGAGCCGATAGAAGGACCATCGCGAGGTCTGCCGACCGCTCCGGTTTCCGTATCTCGACTTGGCATTCGCGCCGGCGCCGTTGGTGCCGGCTGTGTTCCGTTCTTCAGAGCATTTTTTACGGGTGCCGTCGCCAATGGTGGAAGCGCCTACCTGAACGGTAGACGACCTTTTCCTCGGACTCCCGCCCAATAGTTCCGTGCCGGAACACGCAACGCTACCACAGCCCCAAGCTGTGCAGCCGGAAGCTGTTGCACATGAGGCCGACTCGTCAGGAAATCCCGCGCAAGACATGTCGAGACCACTGCAGACCCGCCCCTTGAGCAGGGAGCTTCACATGTCCGAGCTGAGGATATTCTCATCGTCAGACCAATCGGCGCCGGCAGGTTATTCCCTTACAGCGCCGCGCGTCTTATCGGACGCGCAAAGGTCGCTGTAGCGCTTTGAATTGCTGCATGTTTTTCCTTGAGCCGAGGTTGATTCAAAGAGACATGCAGTAGAGTGACCTTTGAGCAGCATTCCAACAGGCGAAGGCTGTCGCATGTCTAACTGTGTGTAGCATCTCTAAAATGCTTCACTCCAAAAAATTGGGACCTCGATCGGGGTTCCACCGGCGCATCAGGACCCTTCCGAAAATCGTCAGTTTATTGACAGCTAAGCCTTGTAGAAGATTCGGCGCTTCCGGGATTTTGCAGCCGCCCTCCATGATTGCCTGCTTCGGCAGTGGTCGGTGATCACCGTCGATTTTGAGAGCTCCTGCTTCTCAAAGCACTCGGCGCAATCCTTCATATTGTTACCGAGGAGACAATATCGATGAATGTACAACGGCCCGGACTTGCCGTGGGCCCCCTTTTCGAGAATCCCGAATCAGAAAGTTCAGAACCAGGGTCTCCGGCCGCCGCCGCACGTTGGGTCGAAGCCTCTACGGAGGCGGAGGCGTCCGCCGCCTCCTCGTCGCAAGGCCAGATCGTGGCAGCCCCGACCGCCGAAGAACGGCCATGGGAGGGTCGTCCGCAAGAGGCGGTAAGTCGAACGAGGGCCTGGCGGGAGGCGGGCGATGTCGATGAGCCGCTGGATCTGTCGTTCCTATCCCTGACCCCCTTGTCCATCCCCCTCGTATCCGGGCTCCGGCGCCTGAACGTCAACAACAATCAGCTAGGGGATCTGCCAGACACCCTCCCGGGAACGCTTCTGGAGCTGGAGGCCAGCGAGAACCGGCTGACCCGCCTGCCCGACCTTCCTGCCGGGCTCCAGAGGCTGAACGTCGAAAACAACCGGCTGACCAATCTCCCCGAGCCCCTCCCGGCCGCGCTCGAGTGGCTGGGTGCTGGCTACAACCAGCTAACCCGCCTGCCCGAGATGATTCCCCCCGAGCTTATATGGCTGGGCGCCAGAAACAATCAGCTGACCAGCGTGCCCGAAAGCCTGCTGACGCAGCTAGGCCAATGGTCTAGCATTGATTTGGAAAATAATCCGCTGCCGCATGGGGTACAAACAAACTTGGTGACAGCCATGCATGCCGCGGGTTACGCAGGACCGCAGATCTTTTTGCCTATGGGACCGGTGGAACTTGCACGACGGCCCCTTCACGAGGTTGTCGCGGATTGGCTCGAGGGGGATTTGGAAACGGTGGCCGCCTGGCGGGGCTTCGCCAACGAACAAGGTGCCCGGGATTATGCACATTTCCTCGACCGGCTCCGTACCACCGTGAACTATGGCAATGATGCGTTCCGGCAGGCGGTGGCCATAGGTCTGCGGCAGGCAGTGGCCAGGCCGCAATTGCGCGCACAGTATTTTGAGCAGGCTTCCGGAGCTAGCGATAGCTGTGAGGATCGCATTACTTTGACCTGGAATGGAATGCAGACCGCACTTCTGATCGCTGATGTAGAGGACGGGGTCTATGACGGGTCGCTCCACCAGCTTCTCCAGCACGGCCGTGTCATGTTCCGTTTGGAGGCACTGGACGGGATCGCGCGCGAGACGGTCAACTCGCTTCGACGTACCGATCCGGACGCCGACATCGACGAGATCGAGGTCTATCTTGCCTACCAGACACAGCTGCGCGACACCCTGGAGCTGCGGCACGTCGCCCCAGACATGCGCTTCTTGAACGTCTCTCACGTTACCGAGGAGGACGTTGCCAGAGCTGCCAGTTCCGTGCGGGAACTTGAGGCGAGGGGATTCGGCGAGTATGTGGCAACGCGCTGGCAACCTTGGGAAAGAGTCATGAGGCGCATCGCCCCCGCAAGCCATGCAGCGATGCAGGAGCAGCTCATCGAAGCGATGGGAGAGGAGTTCAGAAGCCGCTTGGACGAAAAGCTCGCCGAGCACGGCCTGACGGGTGATGCCGATGCCGAACGGGTATTCGGAGCCGAGATCCTCAACGACATCGCCCGCAGGATCAAAGGCGAGACAATGGAGAAGGTGCTTCGGGGTCGCGGTCTTGAGCTGTGAAGCGGCCGTCCATGCGGTGGCTGTCAATTGCTGTTCCTGCGGCGGTCGCCCGCGTCTATTGCGCGACCGAGATCAGGTTATGCCAGGCCGGTAGCAACGGCGCCAGCGACGGTGAATTGGTGCGCGTGGGAAACCACCAAAGCCGTTCTGGCCGGGACGGACATTGCAGGTGTTGCGGGCGTCACGGAATGCGTTTTCAAATGAAAAGCTCGAGTCATTGTAGTTTTCTAACTCCCGCCATTAGACCGCCCGCCCACTCGCCGGCCGTCCCTGCCCAGTCGGTACCATTCAAGGATACGGTTTACGACCATCGAGTGGCGCAGATCGTGAACGCGTGGGCCGGCTTTGCCTTTCAACCCGGCACGACGTATGACGTCTGTAAGCAACCAGGTGATCCTTCCTGGCGTGGAGCGGGAACTGCCTTGTTCGTGCCAGAACAGGGCGGAGTGAGGAGCCTGCTATGCGCCGACCCGACGCCGTGCAACGATATAGGTCCGAAGCTAACCACTACACTGTCGGGAAGCGGCAGGATCCGGGTCTTGAAGAACTTTGTTTGCCGAACCGTGATGGTGCCGTCGCCGAGGTTAACGTCACCAAGATCAAGTCTGGCCAATTCGCCTCGCCGCAGACCCGCGCAATAAGCCAGCAACAGCATGGTATACATGTTCTCCTGGCGAAGTGCAGCTCGCGGCGATGGATAGGATCGCGCAATGTCGAGCATCCGTCTCAAGTCGGCAGGTGAGTAGATATGGGGCTTTCGCCATTGCCTGGCCACCTCCTTCCGGGGTCTCGGATCCGACCGGCGCGGAGGGACCGACGGGTCACGATGCCGTAGGATTTTCGCGAAGGCGCGCTCGAGTTTTTCGCGCTCGTACGCATGGTTGCGCGTGCCCTTCGTTGCCGCCCACTGACACACACTCAGCGGCTCGGTTTCCAGTTACGGGTTCAGCTGCAGGAACCGATCGAACTGCAAGAACAACACCGGTTGCGACGTATACTTGTATCCCCTGCGACGCATCATCGCGACATGCTCAGCCATGATCCCGCCCAGCGCTGCCGAACGGTTCGGGCTGACGCAGTTGGGCAAGAGCCTGTTCTGGATCACATGATATCAATGCGCGCCAGACTGGCATGCACTGTTTGATGTGGCATGCCTCACGCAAATCTTCGACGGGATTGTGATCAATCGCAGCCGCTTCCAAGAAGTGGTCGAGGAACCGATCGATAATGCGGGTCCGATGTAGCAGTGTCGTCGCAGCCCAACGGTCAGACGACTGCCGCAACCAGGCCAGTAGCACCTGTTGGTCGAGTGCCTCGTGACGTTCGACAACGTCCTGGAAGCCATGCAGGACTTGACGGTAACAAGTCCGGCTTTTGATACTGCGCAGATCAAGGCTCGCGACATAGCGGCCAATGTACGCGCGATCGGGATCGGGCCAACGGGCGGTCATGCCGACACCTCCGTTCCCGGCAAATCAAGAGCGATGGCCCTGAGATCCTCGGTCGCAAGCTTGAGGTAGGGCGCCGTCGACGCAATCGATCGATGCCCCAACAACTCACCGATGATCTTTTGTGGCACCGCGGCGCGCAACAGTTCGGTCGCGCGCGCGTGGCGGAAGATATGAGGCCCACGCTTGCCCCGGGGTTTGACGCCAGCGTCACGTAGCCGCCGTCGAACCATGCTGTATAGCTTGTCGAGCTTGCGATAGGGTGCACGCGTGCGAACGAAGAGTTCTCTCGCATCTGTCGCGGGCCGTCCGGAACGCAGATAAACAAGGATTGCTTCGCCAACCGGCTCCGTCAAGGGAAGGAGCGTGTAGGCTTGCGTTTTGCTGTGACGGACACGAATGGTTTCGGTCCGCCAATCGATATCCTCAATCCGCATGTTGCGGATTTCTCCTGATCGCAGTCCGTAGGTGGCGAGCAGTTGTAATATCGCATGGTCCCGCAAGCCGGCCGGCGTTTTGTCCCTGCTCGCACTTACCAGAACCGCTGCGATTTGGTCCCGCTCCAAAATGGAAGGCACGCCTTCATAGGCGTAAAGCCGCGGCGCCAGAACATGCGGCGACAGGTCCGTTCCAATGAGCCTTGTCCGATGGAGATAACGCAGCAGCGAGTGAAGCCGCTACGCTGCGCATTTCAGCGAACTGCGCGTCAGTTTCGAGGCAAGCATGTCCACATAGCGGTCGATGTCGCCGACGCTCACTTCCATGAGGCCTTCGGCTCCGCATCGTTCCAGTTGCCAGCCCAGGAAGTGTCTGGCCTCCCACAAGAACGCGTCGATGCTCGCCCGAGCAAGACCACGCTCCTCGCGAAGCCAGGTTTCGTATTCGTTGCAGATCGCAAACCGCAGTGCGTCGGCGGCGCAGGTTACTTTTGGAGCAGGTGGCCACCGATCCTGCACAAGTCGCAGCAGTGCGTCACAGATATCGCGCTACCTCGGCTTCGGTCACATCTGCGACCAGAATTCCTCGCTGCATTAAATAATCGAGAAACTCCTGTGCATAGGCGCAGTAATTTCCGATCACCACCGGACTATATCGGTGACTGCTCAGTATGGCTTTGAGTTCAGTGATTAGTTCTCGTTCAGATTTCGACATCAATAGCTCCTCTGCTGGTCGAATGACCGCAGAGGTTCGCTGGAAAATAATACAGAGCAAAGACGGCGACAAACAGCAGAATTGTATTCATTTTCTGCGCCGGTCCCGCGCTCCTTCGCATTATGGTCACCTGATGATTAGTCAAACGGGGGAAGACGGATGCAGCCGACGCTGAGGCGATTAGTGAGGCAGTGACGCGCAAGACGATGCGCTTCGTTCCGGTGAAAATCCCCCGAACAGCAGGCGGCGGCGATGGTATTGAAGACACGTGCCCTTCTGGTTCGTCAGCAAACTCAGACAATCAACGCGCTACGTGCTCACCTGTCCGAACTGAGGATCATTGCCGGCATCGGCACGGTGAAAATTGCAAGCCTGATCTCGCCGATAAAGACGAGCCGCTTCGGATCGAAGCGGTCTTGCCAGGCCTTCCAGCGGGCTCTGCGCCGTGCAATCCCGCAACGATTCCGATAGGAAATGATCCGCTCTCGTTTTTCCAAGTCCGGCCCTCAACGGAACCACCGGGGCCCTCAAGCCGATCTGTTGGAATGCATTCGTTCGCATATTCCATGGTTTGAATAGGCCCCATACAAAAAATGGATTTTCCCAGTCTTGCCACATGGTGCATAGCGAAGCTCCCCACGCGTGCCTCGCCTACGCCACCTTTCGTTGGGGCATGACACCACGACAATAGAGAAAGGCTGATAGATGAAGAACGTCACATACCTCTTGGACCCGGAGTCTTTCGCACTATTGGGATTGCCGACGGTGTCGGCCTCGCGCCGATCTTTGGTTTGCTCGGTTTTGCCGCCTAGTGCAGATGATCCGCTTTGACGATTCGCATGCGCTATTCTTAGATGAAGAAGTACCGCGCGATGGGGAACAGCGTTCACGGTTTTTGCCTAGGCCGGTGGAACACGAAGGTAAGGGCACTTGTCTGCCGCGCCTGCCAGACAATCGGAACCGAAAACACGGTCCACCGCTATTGCACGCCTCTTACTGCCGCCCATGTTGCAAATTTAACCCGAATTTTCGGAGGTATATCTCATGAATCGTAGGACCGTGCTGATGCTCGCATGCACCGCAGCAGTCGCCACATGGCTCGTAGCCTCGCCGGACGTGCGGGCGGACCCCGTTGCGGATATATGTTACCTTTTTTGCCCAGCGGAGCAGGATGACACCGTCGGCGCGTTTTGTTCATCTTTTTGCTCCTCATCTTCGTCCCTTCCGCTTCCAACGGACCCTCAGAGCGGAAGCCAGGTAGAGAGTCAAAATCCGACTCGAACCACAGACACTGCGAGCCGAACGTCAGAGAAGCCGTGACAGGAGTAGTACAATTCAGGCCTTGGCGGATCGTCTGGGTCTCGAAAAAACGCTCTCCAGTTGCAGAGCCGCTGTCAAAGATCGGTAACACGTTAGCGATTGTTTCGGCGAGCGATGTGGCTCGACGCGCATCGCGATCTGGTTGGCTTAATGGCGCGAGACCTGTGTCGGCACAGCGGTCAAGGTAACCGGGCGCCAAGGCCTGCCTGCGGAGGAGGTCCTGGGCTGCGCTGCTAATGTCGCTTGGCACGTAAATGTGAGAATGCGGCTGTTTCAGCTGGGCTTAGCATTTAAAGCGGGTCTTCCTCACTTTGTGTGGTTCACTCGCCGTTAGACATCCTGCCGCTATGGGATGCAAACCAAATCGAAATGGTCGCCCGGCCCAGGGGCAAAAGTTTTGGGTGTCGCGCTCACCGATGATGACAGTTGGGTTGTTTGCGCTGCCGGACCAGCGTTCGGCATTTGCCCCCCCCTGATTGCGGACGGCGGACCCGAAATCGGCCGGCTGGACCCCAGAAGCCTGCAAGATCTGCCGGTCCAGGGCAAGACCGTAACGGTGAAGCTTCGGTTGAGCCGCTGGCGGTGCGCACATCAGAACTGTCAGCGACAAACGTTCACCGACTGACTGCCGACGATTGCTTCCCCTTATGCGCGCCGGACAAGGAGGGTCTCTGAGATTGTCGGTCTGCTCGGTCATAGTGCAGGCGCCGTCCCGGCGAGCGCTTGATGCGAAGGCTCGGCATGCCGTCCGCGACGACACGATCCTGCGGCAGCTGAAGCGGGATGCCGCGCCGCGCTCGCTCATTGCGACGCCGCAAGCGCGTCAGGTGGCTGATCGATTCCATCTTTATGCAGATCTGCGGGTTGCAATCGAGGAGCAGATGAGCCTTTCCGGCCGTGCCAGGGGACGAGCATTGCTGCCGGACAAAATCATCGGGAACGCGCAAGTCGATCTGATTCAGGATGATCCTCACGTTGACGCAACGCATCGGCGCCGGGTGCGTCACGGTCATCGACAATCACGGCAGGTGGTGTTCGAGACTGTGCACGCCTTGCGCAAGAAAGGTCTGTCCTGTTCGGCGATCGCACGTCGCACCGGCTACGGCCGGCGCAGCATCGCAAAATGGCTGACTTTCGAGACGCCACCCGACCGACGGAAGTCGGTGTTGAAGCCGACATCACCCATAAAAGATGGCAATCGCTGCGGACGGCATCTGTACACGATATCAAACAGCGCGGTTACATCGGCAGTTTCTCGAATCTCGAGCGACTTCTCGCAGCCTGGCGCCGCGCCGAGAGGTCGAGCAAGGACAGTGCGTCGCCGGCTCCTATCATACCCGATCAACCGGCTCGCGATGTTGTCCCGATGCGGGATCCGGAGACTGGCCACGTGATCTCGCCGGTGGTCGCAGCTGCCCTCTGCATGAGGCCGCGAAGCATGCTGACGATCAATCAGGCGAGCAAGGTGGACGCCCTGAAGCAGCGATCACATGAGTTTGTCCTGATGCGCAGCCTTGCCATGCGATTTCTGGGGCAACGGCCAGGCAGAAGGCCAGATCGACCGCCTGAAGACGATCAAACGTGCAATCGATGGCAGAGCAGGCGCGGAGCTCCTGAGAGCACACATGCTGCCGCTCGACAATACTCATCACCACACAGAGTGGCCCCACACCCTTGAGGAGATGGTCCTTTTACGCCGTGCATCACGGTTTATCAGGCACCGGCTATGTGCGCTACGACGACCGACTTAATTATCGGCGGCACGCTTCGGAGCTCGGCGAGGGAGACATTCACTTTGGCAAGGGCCAAGACGGCAATGCCATTCCGCTCAGCCGCCGGCCAGCATCCAGCGGATCGATAGATAAGCACCCCGAAAACTACCTCGCCGCAGTATACCCGTCGCCTATGGATGTCCTAAATAGGAGAGTTCGTCAGCTTTTCGAAAGCTCAGCCGAATAGCAGTGGGAAGGCCAAGACCGACCAACCTACCTGAATTCAGAAATGGGCCTCCATCCAAATTTCGCAATGCATTACTTCAAGCAAAATCTCGTGCCGCGGAGGCAGTCGTCACCTGAGGCGTTAACCGACCAAGTGGAGCTCTGCCCCAGCGAGCCACATAACTCGCATGCAGCTCTTCACTGCCGAAACTCCTCAGACGCCAGTAAACCCTGCTACCCGGCAAGGACGAGTATCTCCCCGTGCGGATACAGGGCGGCCGAATTGCTTTATACGAATGCAAACGACATCTGCGCCGGGCCGACTGCGGGGTGGCTCCTGAATCTCAATAACAGCGCGCCGCCCCGAACGAACGCGCTATCCGCGGCGAGGAGTCTGCACCTGCGCACCACAGCGAGAAGTTCATGCGCATTTTGGTGACTGGTGGCGCCGGCTTTATCGGATCAGCGCTGGTTCGGTATCTCGTGAGCATCAACGCGGAGGTCCTGAACGTTGACAAGTTGACCTACGCTGGCAACCTCGCTTCGCTGAAGCCGGTCGAAGGTCTCCGCAACTATCGGTTCCTTCGCGCCGATATCTGCGACCGAGTGGCGATAAACGAAGCTTTCGAGACGTTTCAGCCGGATTACGTCATTCATCTGGCGGCGGAAAGTCACGTAGATCGCTCGATCACCGGAGCGGACGACTTCGTCCAGACTAACGTGAACGGAACTTTCACAATGCTGGAGACAGCGCGGCAATACTGGAGCAATCTGTCCCAGAATCGGAAGGCATTCTTTAAGATGCTGCATGTGTCGACCGACGAGGTTTATGGCTCACTTGGAGACCGCGGTCAGTTCGAGGAGGTTTCACCGTACGACCCATCTTCTCCCTACTCGGCTTCAAAGGCGGCGAGCGACCATTTTGCAACCGCATGGCAGCGAACATATGGGCTTCCCGTGGTCATTTCGAATTGCTCCAACAACTATGGACCGTTCCACTTCCCCGAGAAACTGATCCCGCTGATGATTCTCAATGCATTGGATAGGAAGCCTTTGCCCGTCTATGGGACGGGTTCCAACATTCGCGATTGGCTCTATGTCGACGACCATGCCCGAGCCCTTTGGCTGATCGTCAGGGAAGGCCGTCCTGGTGAGAAATACAATGTCGGAGGTCGCAACGAGTTGCGCAATATCGACGTCGTCAACCGCATATGCTTGCTCCTCGATGAGCTTAGTCCCAACGCTTCGCACTATGGTGACCTAATTACTTTCGTGAAAGACAGGCCGGGTCACGACGCACGCTACGCCATTGACGCCACGAAGCTCGAAACCGAGCTTGGCTGGAAGGCGCAGGAGAATTTCGATACCGGCATACGCAAAACGGTGGAATGGTATCTGGAAAATGGCTGGTGGTGGCAACCGCTGCGGGACAAGGTTTATTCCGGTGAGCGCCTCGGTCTCCTGGAGAAAGCGTGACAGATGCGGCTCGCGGTGACCGGCAAAAACGGACAAATCGCCCTCGCTTTGAAGGCGCAGGCGCGACCTGACGTCGAGATACTTACTTTGGGGCGGCCGAATTTCGATCTGGCTTGCCGCTCGACTGTCGCAAGCTCCATCAGGGATGCCGCACCGGACATAATTGTCTCTTTGGCCGCCTATACCGCCGTCGATAAGGCCGAAAGCGAGCCATACGAAGCCTTCGCTGTGAACCGCGATGGAGTGCAGGCACTGGCCGAGGCAGCCGCCGGGCTCGGTGTCCCAGTTATTCATCTTTCGACAGATTACGTGTTTGACGGTGCGAAGCCGGTGCCTTACTGCGAGGAAGACCGCACAGGCCCGATTTCAGTTTATGGCAGGTCCAAACTTGAGGGTGAATTTGCGGTTGCCTCCGCCAACCCAAATCATACGATCCTGCGCACTTCATGGGTCTATTCTCGATACGGCCAAAACTTCGTGAAGAAGATGCTCCGGCTCGCCGATACGAATGACGAATTGAATGTCGTCGCCGATCAGCTCGGCTGTCCGACATCGGCTGACGACATCAGCGTCGCCGTCATGACGATAGCCAGACGGATGCTGTCGAGCTCATCGGCTGATTTGCGCGGGATATTCCACCTGTCAGGATCGGGTGAGGCCAGCTGGGCGGCCTTCGCGAAATACGTCTTTTCCGTTTACGACGAGATAACCGGGCGCCAAATCAAAGTCCATGACATATCCGCTGCAGAATATCCCACACCGGCTCGCCGCCCAGCAAATTCGAGGCTCCACTGCGACAAGCTTGAGCGAACCTTTGGTATCCGTCTGCCAAATTGGGAGGAGTCCACGCGCCGGCTGGTTTGGGCGCTGCTTTTAGAAGGGAAAGATGCGTGAAGGGAATTATTCTAGCAGGTGGCAGCGGTACGCGCCTTCACCCGATGACGCTTGTCATGTCAAAGCAAATCTTACCTGTCTACGACAAGCCGATGATCTTTTATCCGCTGACCACGTTAATGTTGGCCGGAATCCGCGAAATCCTCATCATCTCCACGCCGCACCACATGCCTCTCTTCCAGGCATTGCTGGGGGACGGTTCGCAATGGGGGATCTCCTTAAGATATGCTGTTCAGCCCAGCCCGAACGGGCTGGCGCAGGCCTATGTAATCGGTGCCGATTTCGTAGCTGGTTCACCCTCTTGCCTGATCCTCGGCGACAACATTTATTTCGGCCACGGCTTGCAGGGACTTTTGCAGCAAGCGGCCGCCCTCCAGCAAGGAGCCACAATTTTTGCCTATCATGTCAACGATCCGGAGCGCTATGGCGTCGTTGAGTTCGATGAGGGCATGAACGCGCTCTCGATCGAGGAGAAGCCTGCGGCACCGAAATCGACCTGGGCCGTCACGGGACTTTATTTCTACGATTCCGAAGTTGTTGACATCGCCGCCAATCTCAAACCTTCAGCGCGTGGCGAATATGAAATCACCGACGTCAACAGAATTTATCTAGAGCGTGGGAAATTGAAGGTTGCTGTTTTGGGGCGCGGGTACGCTTGGCTCGATACTGGTACTCCCGACAGTTTGCTCGAGGCTGCAGAGTTTGTGCGCACACTCGAGAAGCGGCAAGCATTCAAAGTTGCCTGCCCGGAGGAAGTCGCTCTGGCAATGGGCTTCATCTCAGTAGAAGAATTTGCGCGAATTGCGGAGAGGGCCGGAAAGGGAGATTACGGCGCCTATCTTCGGCGGCTTGCGTGAAGCGCCGCGTGATCAAGATGGCAACAAGGGCTAGCGACATGCATCTTCTGAACGTTCCGCTCAGTCAGCCGCACTTCTTTGACCCCCACAGTGCGTGGCTGCGACATGGCCCCTTTGGGATGTGGCTGGTTCACGCGTTGCGGCCGCGGCGAATTGTGGAACTGGGCACGCATTACGGCTTTTCCTACTTTTGTTTTTGTCAGGCGGTGGCCGCGGGTGATCTGGCGACTGAGTGTTTTGCGGTCGATACATGGCAGGGCGACGAGCATGCTGGGTTTTACGGCGAAGAGATCTATCATCGCGTGATGGCCCACAATCAGCAATACGTCAGGTTCAGCAGGCTTTTGCGCAAGACCTTCACCGAGGCGCTGGACGACATCGAGGACAGTTCCGTTGATCTGCTGCATGTTGATGGTCGCCACTTTTACCACGACGTAAAAGCGGATTTCGAAAACTGGATTCCTAAGCTGTCGCCCCGCTCAGTTGTGCTGTTCCATGACACTGAAGTCCGCGAGCACGGGTTCGGTGTTTGGCAATACTGGGCGGAACTCGCAGCCATCCGTCCATCGTTGAACTTCCCCTATCAGCATGGGCTGGGAATGCTGTTCTGGGGCAAAGAAATTGCGGAGGGGCTCGCGCCATTGGCGCGGACGCTTACCGACACAGAACGGCTCAATTGGCCGGTCGAGTACTTTGCCTTGGCAGGTGAAAGCTATGTGCGCGACGCCACGCAACGGGGAGTCATAAAAAGGTTAGAATTGGCGGAAGCGACCATCGAGGAGCGTAAAGCCGAGACCGTGTTGGTGCAACAGAAGCTGCAGGAAGCGCGCCGCCGACCGCTCAAACAATTAAAACGCAAGCTGGTTTTCAACATGTTGCGTGCAGCTGCGAAGGCTAGCCCGCCGCTGCCGTCGCGCACCGCTGAGCGATTTCGCCGTTCGGCGGCCAAGCGCGATCCGATGCGAGACGATCTGCAGACACTGAGCGGCCAAGGCTTCATGACCTATGAGGCGGTGGTGCGAGGCTGGGGGAAGCAGCGTCAGGCGCTGGCCGGCCGGCTGAGCGAGCTTGTGCGGCGCTTGCAGAACGGACCGCTGATATCTGTAGTCGTGCCCGTTTATAATCCCGATCCGGCCCTGCTGGTCGAAATGATTGAGTCGGTTCGAGCGCAAAGCTATGCCAATTGGGAATTGTGTCTGGCTGATGATTGCTCGACCGATCCCGAAGTGGGCCGCGTTCTGCGCAACTACGCCGCACAAGATCCGCGAGTGCGCGTGGTCTTTCGTGAAGCGAATGGTCATATGTCGCAGGCGAGCAATAGCGCCATCGAGATTGCGAGGGGCGCCTACATTGCGCTTCTCGATCATGATGATCTTTTGGACCCGGATGCGCTGGTGCTGGTGGTGCAGGTTATCGATGCGCATCCTGATGCCAAGATCATCTACACCGACGAGGATAAGATTGTTGAGGGCGGTACTCGTTGCGATGCGCATTTCAAGCCTGATTGGAACCGCGATTTGCTTTACGGGATCAATTACATCTCGCATCTGGGGGTTTTTGATGCGGCGCTTGTGCGCGAGGTGGGGGCGTTCCGCGAGGGCTTTGAGGGCGCGCAGGATTACGACATGCTTCTGCGCTGCATCGAGCGTGTCCAAGATCGCCAGATCCATCACATTGCCAAGGTGCTATATTCGTGGCGTGCAACTCCTGGCAGCGCGGCGGCTTCGAATAGGGCGAAACCCTACGCCAACGAAGCGGGACGCCGCGCGCTGGAAGAGCATCTGGCGCGTACCACGGGCAAATCGATTCCAGTTGTGCTGGGCCCGATTCCCTTCAGCTATCGCGCGCTTTGGCCGATGGAGGGGACGCCGCTGGTCTCGATTATTATTCCGACCCGCGACCACCTAAACGTGCTGCGCGCGACGGTGGAGAGCATTTTGGGTAGGACTATGTATGGCAATTTCGAACTGATCGTTGTCGACAACGGCTCGGTCGAAGCGGATACCCTGGAGTGGTTCGGTCAAATCGAGGGCAGCGATCGGCGTGTGCGCGTGCTGCGAGACGCCCGCCCCTTCAACTATTCCGCGCTGAACAATGCCGCCGTTGCGCAAAGTCGTGGTGAGATCGTGGCGCTTGTGAATGACGATGTCGAGGTGATCGCGCCCGACTGGCTATCCGAGATGGTGGCATTGGCGCAGCGTCCGGGTGTGGGTTGCGTGGGTGCGAAGCTGTACTATCCAGATGGCCGTATTCAGCACGCTGGTGTGGTGATTGGTCTGGGAGGTGTGGCCGGGCATGGACATTTGCTCTATCCGGGTGAGCACGCCGGTTATTTCTGTCGACTTAAATTGCGGCAGAACTACAGCGCTGTCACCGCGGCCTGCCTTGTGATCAAGCGCGAGATTTTCGACGCGGTTGGGGGGCTGAACGAGTCCGAGCTGACCGTGGCCTTCAGCGACATTGATTTGTGCCTGAAGGTGCGCGCGGCAGGTTACAACAATGTCTGGACGCCATGGGCTGAACTCTATCACCACGAGTCCGCCAGCAGGGGCCACGAAGACACCCCGGAAAAACGGGCGCGCTTCCGGCGAGAGGTCGACTATATGAAAAGGCGATGGAAAACGCATGACTTCGCCGATCCGGCTTACAATCCAAACCTAGCACTTGAGAGAAACGATTTCGTATTGTCTTCACCTCGTTGGTGTATCAGCACGAAACTGACGTGATGGCCGAATTGGCTGGCCCCTTACAGGCGTGTAGCGCTGCCGTGGCAACTGTTGGGGCATCCAGGCAGCTCGCGCATCTGAACCAGCTTCGCTTGGGGTCGCGTTCGACTATCACCACGCCAGAGGAGCTCATCGGGCACATGGGCAAGAGAGTCATGCAGTCGCAAAGAATGATCCTGAACTGCGAATCCGTGACCTAACTGAGCTGGGTTTGAACGAAAGCGCAGATTCCACCGATTCCGCGTTGCGTGCCTGCGACGGGATTGTCGACGCAACCGCCGACGCGCACTGCTTTAATTTTTGCGCCGCGGTCGCAGCCTCTCATATGGGGAGAAGTGTTTGTCGGCAGCTTCTGCTTTCCCTCTGCAAGGAAGCCTGACAGCAATCTCTCCATTGCCGCCGTCAAGTCGTCCGGCTTCTCTTCGCGGAGCCTTTCCGCCTATGCGACGAAAGCCGAGAGCAGGCTCTTCATTTCATCCGGCGCGTTTCTCGAACCGCCTGAGCATCTCCAGCCCGCTTTGTGCATGGCCGAGAAAATCGGCGTTTCGCTCCGTAATCTCGGCCAGCATCTCGTTTGTGATGCGCTCGCTTGGCGCGGCGAATTCACCGTCGACCGCAGTCCACGTAAAGGACGCGTTCTTGGCTCGGGGCGACGTCTCGTGAAACTCGTCCTGGCTCTGCCCGAACGCCTCCATGGCAGCCTCCCAGTCGCCACGGGCTTTCGCATCTGTTTCGGCCTCGGAGCCCTTCAGCATATACGCATTCGATTTGTTCTTGGCCGCGTGACCCCCGAAGGCTGCCAGCACCTTCTTCTGTTCGAGCTGATCAGCACGGCCCAGTCCCCTTCCGGGCGTACCGGGGATCGCTTGCATTCGCCGCATTAGCGTGGCGATCGTTTGAGCAATCTGGGTTTTGCGTCGCGGTCGACAGATACGGCCACAGGCGCGGAATATCGGCCGCCGGAGGGCCGGGTGGATTTGCCAACGTTGGCAGGGGGCGATACGCAACGCGGCCTGGGAGCGAGATAATCCAGTACTCGCCGAAGCTCCCACTGATGAGTCTGCTCTGGATCGAACGCTACGCGCTCTTGGACGAAAGCCGACGGAGCGGATTGATCCTCCTGCCCTTCCCGAAGCTCCTGTAACCGACTGCTAGCTTCGCGCGACGGCCTGGGCTGCGCAGTGGCGCCGCCGATAAGCCTCGGTTCCATCAGTACTGCGCTTTCAGGATTGATGGGGACCACAGTCTCGAGCTGAGGACTGAGCTTAGCTCGAGGACCTACGATGGGCGCGCCCGCCGACCGAAAGGTCCGGAGATGGTCTATTGCCCCAAGGAGTTTGCCGGGATTACCCTTTCCGATGAACGCGGACACGTCACCGCTCAATGACTTACTGTCGACCTGAGCAACAAGGCTTGGTTTGTTTTTTGCGAAGAGCCAACGGCTAAAGCTACGAAGAGGACTCGCATATGTGCAGGCGGAGTCTCTTGCCATCCCGGCCTTGATGAAGGCCTCCTCAAGCCCCAAGAGTTCGTGAGCATCCTCGGAATAACAGGCCGCTCCCACGGATCCCCGCGGGCCACAATCCCAGTTGGTTGAGCCGGTTGCAGCGCCGAGGCGGCTGGCATTGCCCCACCACCTTCACCTGAATTGGCGACCTCGCTCAGCTGCTGCTCAATGGCAAGGGCTTGCGGATTGTTTAGGGTCCTCGGCCTCTTCGCTGCTCTCAACTCAGCTGTGTCATGCTCATCGTTGATGAGGATTTCCTCGCTTGGCAAGAGGCTGCTCGTGGCAACTGCACCCATCGGCTCGTCCGGGGACTGCTGGCTGTCAAACACATTCGTTGAGGGACTACGGTGTGGCCCCTGTCAGGCATCGCGTTATCGGCTTGGCGCGCCTCGTGTAATTGCTGCTCAAAGTCCTCTTGCCCGGATCGGTCCGGTTGATGCTCTTGCGAGACCTCTATCTGCGGCCCGGCAGTTACATTGAACGATTCAACATTGTGCGGGTCCACGCTAGCCTCACGCCATGAAATCAATTGAGCTGGTCCTATTAGGATAAGCTTTCGAGAAGCTGACGAGGACGTCGCTCGTGAAGCAAACGCACCCCGAGAATGCCCTGCGGTCCTCGATGGGTCGCGGGGCCTTTTTGCGTTTAAGGACACGTCGTCGCGGCTAATACAGCCTTTTGGCAGCGCCGGGGGCGAGACGCGTTAGCGCTCTGTTGCGAAGGGCACGGCATACCGGCGCCGCCGATCGTGTCGAGCGTGATACTTGCACTACGGACGTCGAGGCCGTGCCCTGCAAAGGGGGCGCGCATGGCGCCAGCATATAGCACGACACGCGTGACCGAAAGATGACTGACGGCTGGAGATGTGGGGCAAGCGCCTGACGCACTACTCGCCATGTCGGCCCTGGGTTTGCAACAAAGGCGTCGTCAAGTCGGACCCCACACAGCCAAGCTCGGAGCCGATCGTCGGCGATCCCGAATTTCGGCAAGATTGATAAACTCCTCAAGGGCTGGGATCGTCTCATCCATGCGGCCACTGCTTCATCACGCCAATATTGCGCGAGAACGGAGAGCACGTCATTGCCATGTGCAGCTAACTGGCTTTCGATCAAGTACCTTCGCTTCACTTCCCGATACCGTCCGCATGGCACTTGAATCCCCCGCCATCACGATATGATCTGTTTGCGGGTAAATCGATCAATCGTTTGAACGGGTCTCGGGATATTTGCGCGCGCCGCGAACTGCGGGTGCGAGCGCCCCGCACGGGGAGAGACCGTAAGTTCGCGCCCATTCATTCTAAACCCGAGTGTTTTGGCGTATCCATAGTGCTGATGAGTGGCATGCAAACATTCAATTTTTCCAGCGCCACCGATGTCTCGTAAAACTAGAGATGTAAATGTGATTCAGGGTGTCACAGAAGAAATTCGGACTTGAAAAGGGGAGGAAATGTTCGCTCTCAGGATAATCCATATCGCCCTATCGTCGCCACAAGGAGACTTCCAAGCGGAGTCCTTTGCGCGCGCGCTCAGGTCCGGTGGATACTGTGCAGAAGAAGCAGTGGGGCGCCATGCGTTGTGATGAAAGATTTGCCGCGACTTTTTTCGTCTACATATCATCCGCGTCGACTCTACAGCCGGTACAAAAATCGCGCCACGGCCCCGTTTTGTTTGAGGGAATGCCGGGGCCCCCTTGCAGTGGGCGCGCAGCGGTCGGCTGTCGCGGAGAAATGCACAGGGCATGCTGCAACTGGAGTAAATGTGTTGCGCGGCGTTGTGTACCGATCAGGCGAGCTTACCAGTCGTAATATCGCGCCGGATCTGAGTCTCCCCCAAGTGGCGGTCTGCTGCATCCGATTCGGCAACCCCTTTCTGCGCGGCAGGGTTGGGAAAAGAAGACACGCGCCCGCTGATTTTTCCTGAGCCCCTTTTAGCTTGAAGCTACTTGAAGCAGTTAACCGCACGAGAGGGCCTGCACAATCAAGAGTGAAGTAGTGACACCTGGAGATAAAAGATCACAAGAACTGCTGATCGAGGCAGCATGGCATGCATATCTTGCAAAGAACTTGCCAAACACAGGGATGCGCGATGTTTTCATTGCGGGGTACGTGGCTTGCAATTCAATTGCATCTCACGAATGTGAATGTAAACCCGACTATGGTTCATGTTGGGCCGTATCTAAGCTGGTTAGCAAGTTCCGCATCTGGCGACGCAACGCAAAGTAAACATGCGCGCTACGCAATATCAATCGAGTAATTGATGGATACAATGGCCAATTCAATATTAGGACAGGAAATCACTTTCCTCAAACTTGATACCCGAGTGATCAAAAATTTCGACAAGGTTCTTACGAATAATATTGAGGTTGTGGAAACGTCTCTGTGGTCTGTAGTAAGAAAGAACGCCTTAAAAAAGGGCGCAGCAAAGGCACTGCAAGCCTGCGCGTCGTCAGTGCTGCACAAAAGATCGGACTATGAATTCTTGACCACCGGCAATGTGCTGCGAAAAAAAATTCGCCTCCCGCGTTTGTTCGGCAATAAGGTAATTTCCGCGGCTTACTCGTGGATAAAACGCGTGCAGGCAGCGCTTTTGCTCGATTATTTGAAAGAACATTTATCCCAGTATGACTGGGACCAGCTGATAGTTGTCGTGTTTAACGGGTCGAATTATCCAGAAAGCGTGCTCGCCGAAGCATCGAAGGGATTTAAGCGCGTTTTTGTTGAGGATGGGTTTTTTCCTGGGACGCTCCAAATCGACCCAGTAGGAATAAACGCTGCAAACTCCGTGCCTCGCTGTAGCGCTTTTTATAAAAGCGGCAGGGATTTTTCGGAGGGAGGGTTACCAACAGCTGTGACCAATAGGTCATCAAAAAGAAAATTTACCCCTGTCGATCTGGCCCCGGGCTTTGTCTTTGTACCGTTTCAGGTCCCTTCCGATATGCAGGTAACGCTTCATTCGCCTTGGGTGAAAGACATGTACAATTTTTACGATATCGTTGTTAACGCAGCTGAGCAAAATCCTGAGGAGATGTTTGTCATCAAGGAGCATCCTAGATTCAAGAGATCGGTGATCGGCAGTCGTCCGCCACACCCGCGCGTGAAATTTGCAAACGGAAATATCACCTCCGAACTTATCTCCAATGCGAGGACTGTTGTCACGATAAATTCGACGGTAGGCATTGAGGCTCTGCTTTTGGGGAAGCAGGTTATTACGCTTGGCGACTCCTGCTACAACATTCAGGATCTTGTGTTGAGAGGAAATGATATGGGCCGGCTCAACGCCGCACTTGCGCTTCGGGGATGGCTTCCCGACGATGAATTGCGGAGGCAGTTTCTCGGCTTCCTGTGGAATTACTACTTAGTTAAGGGTAGCTTTACAGAACCACCAACCGCCCTGGCCTCTCGGATTCTCGATTGTTTCGAACTGGACTCAGAAGTGAGAGGTGCCATCGCAAATTTGAACAATTGAATCCATCTCTGCAGAGTTCTCTGCGCCTCTTCAGGTTGTGAGTGTTTTACCTTATGGTGGTGGGCGGCCTCGGCTCCCGAGGCCTCCTCCACCATCAGACCACGTCGTCCATTTTTTATTGCACGCATTTCGGGCTTGCTTGAGGATTGAGGCAGTTCCAGCGTTCTGTTGATGGGATTGCAAACGTTGCCGATGGTCTTCGAGAGTGCGTCGAAGGTCGTTTTGAAGTTGGCGAGAGCTACACCTTCACGTATTGAAACGAGACCGGAAGTTCGCAGAGTGATGGCTGACTGGAGTCCTTTTCCGACAGAACGTACGTGGTCATCTTTGGCCAATTGATTCCGATGGCGGGATCGTCCCATTTCAGTCCGCGATCATGTTCAGCGCTATAGGGCGCTGTCACCTTGTAGCTGATTACCGTGTCCGCCTTAAGCGTCATGAAACCATGCGCGAAGCCCGCAGGAACCCAAAGCTGCGCGCCATTTTCCTGAGATAGCTCGGCGGAAACCCATTTCCCGTATGTTGGTGACCCGACCCTGACGTCCACCGCGACGTCGAACAGCGCGCCGCGTGTACAGCGGACAAGCTTTCCTTGCGCGAAAGGCTCGAGCTGAAAGTGAAGGCCCCTTACCGTCCCGATCTGAGCGGAGAGTGATTCATTATCCTGAACAAGTCCGACATCGGCAACATTTTTGCGGAACCATTTTTCCCTGAATACTTCGCTGAAATAGCCGCGGCAATCGCCAAACTTCCTAGGCCTAATTAACTTGACTTCGGCTATCGACAGGCTTTGAAAATACATTTCGTCCAACTCAGTTCCGCCCACTAATTCTCGTGCTCTGGCAAGGAGTTGAGGATAAAAACCGAACCTCAACTCATAGCGCGATTGTGGGCTCCGATCCAGAGACTCACTTAGGCGCTCGGCAACAGCTGCAACTCATAAAGGCGGCGGTATACGCCATCTTGTGAAAGCAATCTTCCCTGCGGTCCTTGTTCGGCGACCTGACCGCCTTCCATGACCACGATGTTGTCAGCAGCTGTGACCGTCGAGAGGCGATGGGCGATCATGATAGTGGTCCGCTTCCTTGTCAGCCGGGCCAGAGCTTGGCGAATCTGGATTTCGGATTCCGAATCGAGTGCGCTTGTCGCTTCATCAAAAATCAGGATTTCTGCGTTCCGCAGCATCGCGCGGGCGATGGTGATGCGCTGTTTCTGGCCACCTGAAAGTTTTATGCCGTTTTCGCCGACCTCGGTGTCGTAGCCATGAGGCATTTTCATAATGAAATCGTGAGCGTTGGCCGTCTTGGCCGCCTCAATGATCTCCTCGTCGGACGCACCCTCGCGGCCCAAAGAGATGTTGTATTTTATCGTGCCACTAAACAGAAATGTGTCCTGGCCAACAAATCCTATCCGATCGCGCAAGGAACGGAACGTGACATCCTTCAGGTCGTGCCCGTCAACAGTTACCGAGCCTACGTCGGGGTCATAAAGGCGCATAATCAAGTTGATAATCGACGACTTTCCTGCGCCGGAAGGCCCCACCAAGGCTGTTGTCTTTCCGGCTGGAAATGTGACGTTCAAATTCTGGAAAAGTCGTTCTCCGTTCTTGTAGGAGAAGTTGACATCCTTGAAGCGGATTTCACCAGGGCCCTCAGGCAATGGTATTGCACTATTCTTCTCGGTCAGTTCAATGGGATGATCTGCCAGTTGGTACATCATGCGAACGCCTACGAGTGCCGATTCAAGACTGATGCGCATTCGCGCAAGGCGCTTTGCGGGCTCATAGGCCAGTAGCAATGCAGTGATGAAGGACATCAGTTCGCCGGGCGTGTTGCCCTGCTGCAGCACCAACACTCCGCTTAGTGCGATCACACCGGCAATGGCGAAACCTGAGAGGGTCTCCATGATGGGGCTGGATGCAGCTTCCAGCCTTGCGATTGAGTTAGCCCGCCGTTCGACATCTCCAATGTACTTGTCCATCCGCCTTCTCATGAAATCCTCAAGCGCGAAGGCCTTTACAATCCGAATTCCCGTCGAGGTCTCCTGCACGCTCTGGATTATCTGTCCGATTGAAGCAATCTCCAATTCCATGATCTTCCGCACTTTTCTCGTTAGCACACGAACCCCGAGGATAGCACCAGGTCCAACAGCGGCGGAAACAAGTGAAAGTAACGGTTGTTGGATCACCATGACCGCGAGCAGCCCCATTAACGAAAACAGATCCCGTATGAAGGAGGTTACGACGAGCTCAATGACCGAACGTACCGCCTGCGCATTGTTGGTGAGGCGAACCAACAGTTCTGAAGATGGATAAATCGAATAGAAAGACAGACCCTGCCTAAGTACGTGCTCAAAAAGCCTGCGCTGCGTATGTGCGATTATATTGTTGCCAGCCTTGCTGAGGAATATTGACTGCACGTATGTCGCAAGTCCCTTGACTGCGAAAATAATCGCGACTGTCACCGCGACGCCGAAAACCTTTTCAATGTCTTTTGAGACGACTGTGCTATTGACAACATCACGCATTATCCAGGCGCTTGCGGAGGTCATCACCGCTACTACGACCATCGAGCCGATTGCAATTCCGTACCAAGGTGCCTGGTGTTTGAAATTTTCAGCTAAAAGCCGCATGAGAAGGCTTTGGTTTGACTTGGAAATGAATTTCTGGAGCATTCAATTATCACCTTTCCAGTCCGGTCTTGGAGAGGAGCGGACAGTCATTTTGTTAAGCAGCATAGGCCTTCGGTGGCAGCCTAAATGACCCGTGTGGCGTTCAAATTGCAAGACACATGAACCTGCTTGTGGACACAATCATTTACTAAGGACAATTCCACAGTGCTATGGATCAAACCCTTAGTCGCCGCTTGTTTCTATGGCACAACCCGCAGACTGATAACCAGTGTAGAAATGAAAGACACATGATTCATACGTCAAAAATTTACCGTGAAATCAACCGTATCGGCGTGCAAATCAAGGGGCTCCCCGACTATTGGATGGGCCAGGCTAGAAGGATCAGTTATGATCGGGTTGGGTCGGCAGGAAACACGATAACGGAAGGTAGAAAACCAGTCTCGGCGGACATGGCTATTTTGCTCATTTACCAACCACGTGGGCTTCTAGAGTCGCTTTTTTTACAATTAGAGCACCTGCTCTCGAAAGGACTGGGCGTCGTTATCGTCAGCAACCGCAAGGTTTTGGAGCACGATCGCAATCGGTTGAGTGAATATTGCCATCTGATCATTGAACGTAAGAATATTGGCTATGATTTTGGCGGCTATCGAGATGGAATTCTCGCGCTTCATAAGCGTTCAATTCATCCTAAGAGCCTCTTTGTGATGAATGATAGTGTATGGTTTCCCATACGGAAAGACTGTGATCTTATTGATAGGTGTCGCGAATCTAGGTCAGATATAGTAGGCGTTTTTTATAACAATAAAAGCAAGTTCCCCAAGAACCATCATCTACAATCATATTTTTATCGTTTCGGTGAAAAGGTTGTCTCTGATAGTCGCTTTCTAGCGTATTGGCGTAAAATACCAATGTACAATGACAAACGCAATGTCATTAGGAATCTTGAAATAAAATTAACCAAAAATTTTCAGTTGATGGGCTTCGGCATCAGCTCTCTTTACGCGCCTGAGGATATATTAAAGGCGTTTAAAAATATCGAAGTTCGAAATATCCGTCCCGTCCTGGATTACTATATCTCCGCGTTGGGATATGACCAGAATACGTTCTGGAGCGCGTATAAAAATGAGTCACCAAAAGGAGGTGACACCCATGCATTACCGATAGACGTTCCTAATAGCCGAGTTTTCTTCCATTTTCTTGACGCTCACCCAGAGATTCTCATTCGCAAGTTAAACTCTCCAATCATTAAAAAGAATCGCGATAAACGCTTTGTCGCACAACGAAAAGCGATAATTGAGGGAGGGTTTCTTAAAGAGATTGACGCCGTCATTCAAAAAGAATTGATCAATTGGGATAGGTAGTTGATATTGTATCCAGGTCGTCGGAAGCGTGAATAATCACACTATCAAATCAGCCACGTAGATTAAGGCGCTGGTTATGCCCCTTAGAGCAGCTGGAACGGGCTCTTGATGCCTTACGTCCGCATTAATGGGAGTCACGCAGCAGCGAAGTGATGTGCACATTCCTGAGGTCGACCATTTTAGGAGACGGCGCGTGCTGAAATGCGGCAGACCACTGCTATTGAATTTTCATGGAATGGCCGAAAGCAAGAGAAATACCGTGAATATCGCCAGATGAACGGCGCCCTGTAGTACGGTCGTTCTGCCCGTTCCCAGTGTGATCGTACCGACGAACAGCGTCAGGATCAGCATAATGAGGTTCTGTGGCGCGAGACCCAAAGCAAGATCTCGTCCAAGAGCGACCGATATGGCAGCTACTACTGGAATTGTCACCCCAATGCTCGCAAGCGCAGATCCGAGTACGAGGTTTATGCTATTTTGAAGACGATTCATTAAAGCCGCTTTGACAGAGGTTATCCCTTCTGGCAGCAGAACGACTCCCGCGATAGTTACGCCCACGACGGCTTGTGGCAGTCCCAGCGCCTCGACGGCGCTGTCGAGCGGATAAGAAAGTAGCATTGCCAATAGGATGACTGCAATGAGGGCCAGCACAAGCAAGGCTCCGGCCGCTAGCGGATTACGCGGGGTCTCATGGGTAGCCGGAGGCGAAGCGGCGTCTTCATCATCGATGAAATAGTCGCGATGGCGAACAGTCTGCACAAACAGAAACACACCATAGAGGACCACAGACACAAGTCCTATGACGACAAGCTGTATTGCAGCAAACTGCTGTGGTTTTCCCGCGGTGACGAAATTGGGCAGCACGAGAGACAGTGTCGCGAGTGTGCCTAGTACCGCCAGTGCCGCCGACGCGGCATTCAACTGGAACGACTGCTCGCGATGGCGTCGGCCGCCAAGCACGAGACAGAGGCCGATGACGCCATTGAGCACGATCATCACGGCGGCAAAGACCGTATCTCTCGCGACTTCTTCGTTTCCCTCCGCGCCGGAAAGCATCAAAGAACCTATGATCGCCACTTCGATGATTGTCACGCAGACGGCGAGGAGGATCGCTCCAGAAGGTTGGCCCACCCGAGCGGCAAGAATTTCGGCGTGATGTACGGAAGCAAAGACCGCACCTGTTAGCAAGCCGGCCGACATCAACAGAAGTACGACGGATCGTTCCGGCAGCACGTGCGCCAATGTCATAGCCGCGATCACACAACCGAAGAGCGGAATGATCCAAGACCACAGCGGGACGTGTGCGGACCTGACCTGCAATCTTGATTTCATTTTCCATCCCCTGGTGATGAGTATGCGTGGTTCCTTGCGCGGTAATCGGCGTAACAAAACTAAGGCTTCGGAAAGTCGGGCGAGATTCGCCAAGTCTAGTCAGACTCTAGACGAGCCGTCGAGTTTGGCGTCAACCGCCCCTCATTGCAGATGCAAGAAGTATGCTCTGCCTGCCGTGCCTTTCATGTGATTAGGTGCGTCAAGGCTGTCATGTACTTGAAGGTGCACGGAGCTAGGCTCCACAGTCCAATCCAGGTCTCCTATTTTGTGAGGCTCTGCTCGAGGCGCACGACCTCGCGTCGCAACGCTTCGATCGCTGCATCGCGATTGCGAAGCGCTTCTAGCTGTGTGGCTCGGTCATCCTCGGAAGCCATGAGCGCCCGTTTCAGCTGAGCCACCATTGATGCGCCCAGCTGCAGGTTTTCACCTAATTTGAACTCGGGCAGCCGTTGCGCTTCTCCAAGTGTGGAGGAGCTGGAGCTAATGGTGTTGTCCTCTTCAGCTTGCTGAAAGATGCTGTTGTACTCACACGCACCGGCGGGAATGCCTTCTCCCTCGCCACGACGTAAGTCCCACCAGGTTTGAAATACCCGACGGTATCGTTCCGTTACCGCTTTGCCCCTGTCCACGATCCCAGCGTCTCTTGCGTGCTGAAGTGACTGCTCGTAACCGAGTTCCACCAATAGGTCAGCGCCGACTAGATCGGTTACTGTTTGCATCTCTTCGATGGTCAGTTCGGTTCGCCAAGTTTCGACTGAGCGGTTGTCGACTGCCTTTTTCTTCAGGAGCCGTCGATCCCCAAAGCTACTTAGCCGGAGATATTCCGTTTGCTCAACTCCTGCAAATACAATGCCGGCTGGATCGTAGCCGAGCCCAGCGATCACGCGCTGGATTTCCTCGTCTGGGCGCTCAACCAAGCGTTCATAGCGTACGACTTGCGTGTGCCGGCGCCCGCGTTGCATCGCAAGCGCGGGTAGGCCTAGCACGAGATCGGCGAGAGCCAGTGCGACAGCAGCAGTAGGCGTGCCGGTTACGAGCTCGGCGAGACAGGATACACTGGTCGGCGGGCACCTTTCTGAAACGAACGGAACGCCCCACGTCGATTTCAGTGATGCCGCAATCGCATATGGATTACGCAACAAAAGGATGTGTGGTGCTTCTGGATACAGGGAATGCAAATAGTCGAGCACCATCCAGTACCGCGGAGTCTTGTCGATCAACGTGCGCTTGCCCGCTGCTGCTAAGTATTGAGAGTAAGCGGCATCGGCAAAAACTCGGCTGACGCTAATGCGATCTATCCGCCCCAAGAATTCGCACGCCGCAACCTGGATCAGTGATGCCCCTGCTGGGTGACGGTGGTCCACTCTACCAAATGCCTCGAGTGCCAACATCAGCCAGGGCTCAGGCGGGGCTGTGATGTCCGGGTGCTGCTGGAGCAAATGCGCCAACAGCGTGGTCCCCGAGCGGGGGATGCCGAGGAGAAAACAGATCAGAGGGAGAGGGCTGACATCGCGGCTCATGAGTTCCGATTCCTTATGCATGCTTGTGAGAACACATACCCGCCGCGCGTGAGTTTCTGATCGAGCCACTGGGCGTGCGCCACCGGTTGGTTACAGTGGTGTACACCGGAGAATTCTTCCTCAGAACCACGGCACAGACCGATAGCCATCCTGATGCGCCGGACTTCTTCTAACCTTCGTCTGCTATGCGCGGTTCTCGCAAGCCCGGTCAAATCGTTTCTGCCAATGCAACACATCCATGCTTTGGATGATGGCGCGAAGCACGAAAACGCGTGCGAAGTTCGACATCTGGGATGGTGCAGACTGCATTCTGCCCCAACGAGGAAACCAATGTGCTGACATCGGGAACGCATTCGAGCATAGGTTTTTTGGCCCACAGTGGAATGTTTACGAAACGCACTCGTCAACCCCATCAAAATGATGGCCTCAGCCCTCATGTCCGTCGCAAATCTCCATTCCGCCGCGAACGGCGCATGGCGCGCGAGATGATGGACGAAGGAGGGTTCATCGAAATTCTTGTCGATAAGATTTCGAGATGACGATGGGGCACGCCGTCTTTAAGGCCCCTTTTTGCACCGCGCTTCATACCCGTCGAGCGGCGAGACGAGGTCAATCTCACTGCCAGTAGTGCCGCTGGCCTTTCCCTTGGGGCCGATGCCAGGCAGTGATCATTAACGACCGGTTTTTGGGTGGAGCGGCTGACAAAGCAGCATGGATTTTCCGTCACCCGCAGAACCACACGTGATGAATATTAAGGGCGAGTTGGGTCGCGCTTCTAGCTCGCCCAGCGGTGAGGACGGATGTGGCATCATGAATATCTCCCGCTTCTTCTTCCCCATCCCGCTTCCACGACACCCCCAAGCAACTGAAGTAGCATTTCTCCGGGCAGTCGTTCCCAAGCAGCAAGGGCGGCAAATGTGATGCGCACCAGTGGGACAGCCCGCAACATGGAAGAGAACAAGCCGACTGGTGCTAAAGCTTCGTGTTTCTGAGCAAAACGTCACCCTCCACTCCGCGTGGAAACTGAGCCACCAATTCGAACGAAGGCAGTAGGTCAAGAATTGCGCGCAGGGGCAGTTGACCTTCATACAGCTCCTGGTCACTATATTCAGTGTAGATGAAGCGCGTCTTGGTTAGAGTCTCTTTGCCGCCAGCGATGACGTCGGACTCGGCCCCCTGCACATCCATCCAGATCAGGTCGATACTCTCCAAGCCAGCCTCACTGCACCAATCGTCCAGTCTCCGAGTCTCAACTGAGATGGGTCCGTCAAACCGGACCCACTGATATTCGGAAAGGTGATTCTTGGGCTGGCGTATTGAGCCTGACAGATCCCATTCCTTTGCGTCTCCATCTCCATTACTGGGGTGGAAATCGATTCTGCCGTTTCGATCACTGATCGCGACTTCAAATAGCCTCATCCTGTCCAAAGGCCCCATGTTTTCCCTACAGCGAGCAGCGGCTCGGGGGTCTGGCTCAAAGCAGAAAAGCTGGGCCTTCGGACGAAGCTGGAGAAAGCGTCGCGCATCGCTTCCATCATTGCAACCGATGTCCAGAATCACGGGGTCAGGCTTTTCAAGGAGCGAAACGATCTGTCGATGGACCTTCAAGGAAGACGTTGGCTTTCTTATGCCCTCCGCAAATTCGCGAAGGCGTTGCTGAAGAGAGATTAGCAGGCCTTCTTTAAGATACCGTCCTACTTCCATGAAATTACACCTCAATATTGATTGCAGTTGCGGGTGCTGACCGCTGGTGAGGCATTGAGTGCTCGTGCCGCGCTTCGGTGAATCCTCAAGGGTATGCTGTCAAATGCCGCGCCATCACTCATGAGCGTCTCGGCCCCACCAGCATGGGTGAAGGAGAGGGACGGAACTACCGCGATTGTCATAGGCGGGCACCGCTTTACAGATTGATTGGACTTGATAGTGGTTCCGCTGCAGAGTCGGCGCGCATTGGATGCAGTCGCACGCTACGCTGCTCCCAAAGCCCACGCAGTTCATTTAGGAGCGCTTCACGCTGGTTCTGATTGGGCGCGATGAGGTCCAAGATATCGCCGAGCGGAGCTTCTCCATCAATCCGCATTAGCAGTTCGAACAACTCGGATGAAATCCGCACGGCTTCTCGGCTGGAGGGACCCGTGCGGATCTCGCATACCGTCTCTTGGCGATCTAACGCCGTAAATGCACGCACTTGATGGAGGCTTGAATAAGGCGGCAACGAAAGCGCAAGTCTACTCCAATCCTCCGGTGACGCAGTCCGCTTCTTGATGAGATATGACCCAACCACGAGTCCATCCAAGTCGGTGGTCAAAAATGTGGTCACCGCATCCGCAACCGAATCCACTATCGGCTCAACATTATTGTTGAAGGACGTGTTGAGCAGAATCGGGACACCTGTTCGTTTCCTGAAGGCGTTGATGACCTCCCAATACGCTTGATTGATGTTGCGCGATACTGTTTGCAAGCGCGCCGTACCATCGACATGCGTGACGGCACCGAGCAGATTGCGCTTCGATTCGCGCACAGGCACTACGAAATTCATAAAGGGAAATTCCTGCCTGCTATCTGGCAATTCAAAGAACTCGTTGGCGTCCTCCTCCAACACGGATGGCGCAAAGGGGCGATAGCCTTCGCGCTTCTTGACAATCGCGTTGATCCGATCCTTGTTTGTGGCTGGCCTAGGGTCGGCAAGAATGCTACGGTTGCCAAGCGCACGCGGTCCGAATTCCGATCGTCCCTGCACCCAGCCGATCACGGCGCCATCGGCGATCCACTCGGCTGCTCTGCTGGCCACATCATCGCAGCGTTCGATTTCAATGTGGCCGCCCCATGCTATTAATTCCTGCTCCACGGCGCGGTCGCTCCCGAGATCAGGACCCCAATAGACCTCCTGCAAACGCTCCCGAGGTGCGGACTGCCCTAGTTCATTAGACATCATCAATGCAGCGCCTAATGCGCAGCCAGCGTCGTGTGCCGCGGGTTGCACGAAGATGTCTTGGAAGATTCCCGAGCGCAACAGCTTGCCGTTCAATGTGCAGTTGTGAGCTACTCCTCCGGCCAAGCTCAAGCGCTTTATGCCGGTGATCTCGCTGTGATGCCGTAGAACGTGAAACACAATCCGTTCGAGTGCTTCTTGCAACGAAGCACTTAAATCTTTATGCTGCTGAGTGAACGGCATTCCTTTTCGGCGTACCTCAATGCTGCGAAGCAGCGTGGGACCAATCCGGTCCAGATAGATCCGGTAGCCACCGTTGTCTAATAGCTCGTAGAACTGTTCGAAGAGGTCGCGATGGGGAGCGGGGTCGCCGTACGGTGCAAGCCCCATGACCTTGTATTCATCAAACATGCCGTAACCGAGATATTTTATGGTCTCAAGGTACAAAAGCCCTAAAGAATCGCTCTCCGGAAATGTCGCAAGCGGTTTGACTTCCGTGCCGGATCCTACCGCCAAAAGACCCGAGGCGAAGTCTCCACCGCCATCAATTGTCAAGATGAGACTTTGTTCGAAACCAGACATAGAAAACGCGCTCCAGGCGTGCGACAGGTGATGGCTTACGAATGAGATTCGCGACGGATCGACCTCAGTACCAAATTCCTGCGCGAGCAACCCACGCAACAACAGCTTGGCATCCAACGGTATTGACATGTGCGACTGAGAAACGAGCAGGCGCTCGAGCATAGCATTGCAAAACGCCTCGGTTGCATAATACGCGATGCAGTCGATGTCGCTGAGTTGAACCCCGGCGTATTCAAGGCAGTATTGAATCGACCGGCGCGGCAGCTTGTTGGAATGTTTGATTCTGTTAAGTCGCTCCTCTTCGACAGCAGCTATCACTTGGCCGTCTCGGACGAGAACCGCTGCACCGTCGTGCATAAATGTATTCGGCAGATCGAGCGAGTTTTCGTGAATCTTGCTTAGACCGCCACTAAGTCCTAGACACAGCATGTTGTCTCCAATCTCTCGTCACTTGTAACAGGTAGGCCATGTGCTCCGACTGAATTTAGTCGTTTGCTAAGCTCAAGCAGTGCTCTTTCTGCCGTAGGTCAGGACAGCAAACGCCGCTGAAGCAGTCCCACAGATAAGAAGAATGGCATCACTGCAAATATGCAAAGCGCGCTGATATGCAGAGCGACGCCTCCGCCTGGGCGATCTAGCATCGCTGGACGAATGAGCTCGATTGAATGTGCCAGCGGCAGCAGATGCGATAGCTTCTGAAAAATGTCGGGCAGTTGGCTGACTGGGAAGACCGCTCCTGACAAAAACAGCATGGGTGTGAGGAAGAGCGTCTGGTAAAATATGAAATAATCGTAACCGGGCGCAAGCGCTGTGACGATCATCGCCAGGCTTGCAAAGGCGAACCCCGTGAGTGCGATCACTGGCAAGGCAAAGAGAACGGATGGCCACGATGCAAAGCCCATTGTGGCTGCAACGAGCATCATTGCTGTCCCGGCCAATAACGCCTTGCTGGCTGCCCACGCCAGTTCACCGAGGACGATGTCCCCGAGCGTGAGTTGGGTGCACAGGGCTGATTCCCAAGTTCGTTTTGCCTGCATGCGAGCGAAGGTCGCGTGAATAGTCTCGAACGTCGCGGAGATCATTGCGCTTGTTGCAACCATGCCAGCCGCCAAGAACGCGACATATGGAATGCCGTCGACGCGACCCACCATTGCACCCAGGCCGAAGCCGAGACCGAACAGCGAAGTCACGGGCTCGGCGAGGTTACCAAGAATTGAAGCGATCGCGGCTTTCTTCCATGCCATGTAATTACGGCGCCACACCGCAATCCAATTCCAAGGATTGGCGGGTAGGACCGCCGCGTAACGTTTCCACATCGCTCAGTCCTTCATTTCGCGCCCGGTCAACCGCAAGAACACATCTTCGAGATTCGGTGGACGCTGCAATAGGCGTAGACCGGTTCGCCCGCGCAATTGCAAGCGCACCTGTTCTGGATCGGAAGAATAGCAAAACAGCGTCTCACCGCTCACTTCGACACGCTGAGCATATGGTCCGACAACTGAAGTCAGCTCCCGCGGATTGCCGCCGTAGATCTCAATCACGTCGCACCCGATCTGCTCGTCGATTAGCGCGTGAGGGCGGCCTTCCACGATCTTCCGTCCGTGCTCGATAACACACAAGCGGTCACATAATCGGTCCGCCTCTTCCATGAAGTGGGTAGTCAGTAGAATCGTCTTGCCAAGCGCCAACAAGGACCGCAGCCGTTCCCATATTAGGTGGCGAGCATGCGGATCGAGGCCGGTAGTCGGCTCATCCAGTATCAGGAGCTGCGGGTCGTTGATCAGCGCACAAGCCAGCGTCAGCCGCCTCTGCATACCGCCGGATAATTGCGCCACGGGTACATCCGCCTTGCTCTCGAGCCGAGCGAAATCGAGCAGTGGTGGAATGGCTTCCTCGAGCTCGCGAGTATGCAAGCCGAAGTAACGTCCGAACACCAGTAGGTTCTCGCGCGCCGTGAACTCGCGATCAAGTGTGTCGAATTGCGGAACCACCCCTATGCGGCTGCGCGCCAAACGCGCGCGGGCTGGCACCGGCTCTCCGAGCACTGTGATCGTGCCTTCATCAGGCGGTGCCAGGCCGAGAACCAGACGCGATACCGTGCTTTTGCCCGCACCGTTCGGTCCCAGCAAGCCGAAACATTCTCCTGAGGTGATGGTGAATGACAGTTGGTCGACAACGACTTTGTCGCCATAAGACTTACTGACGTTGGTAAGCTCGATTGCCACATCTGATTTGGAGCGAGATAGCGAATTATCCGCATTGCTATGCCCGTGGCACTTCTGCTTGAGTGCATTGCTCTCAGGCCGCCGCGACGGTGAGCTTGAGACATTTGCTCGAGTCAATAGCTGCAATTTCTCGTCCTATCTTAAATTCGCTTGCCTGTTTGGCATAGCCGGCTACCGTCACCGCAGTGACTGACTGATGTCAGCAGCCTCGCAAGCTGCGCAAGACTGAGCCAGCGACGCGGGTGCCGCAGTTTCAGACGGCTCCGCAGCGCTTGTTTTAGCAATGGGGTTCAGGAGAATCCTTTACGCCGTTGGGTGCGGCAGCCGGGGAACCACGCGACAGCCAGTCGCTGTTGCTCAACGTGCACAACGCATATGCTTTGAGGGGGAGCAGGAGAGCGACGTTGAGGAGGGTGTGCAGCGAAAACCCAAGGAATCGCAGCTCTCGCGCTCGAAACGCCGCCACGCCGCAGCGGACCATTGTCATAGATGCAATCATCAGGATCGTCGACCAAGGCACTGTGGCCGTCAGAGCGAGCTGTGCTAGCCCCGTCAGGACCGAGAGGGCTAGGAGCAGCGGACCAAGATTCTGTCCGATCACGTCCAGCGTAAGATAGCGATCAAGGCCCGGCAGTAGGCGGAGCGCGAGCAATGTGTCGCGAAACGTGCTGCGTGCCCAGCGCAGTTGTTGGCGCAGATAGGCGCCCATCGAGTTTGGAACGACCGTCGCCGCGATGGCTTCCGGAACGTACTCGGTTCGAAAGCCTGCATTCAGCATGAGGATTGTGAGGTGGCGGTCTTCCCCGAAGTCGCTTGGCCTGCCTCGAAACAGTTGCGTCTCGTATTTATCGAGCAGCAATAGGAGTGCGGACCGCCGGTACATGGCACACGGGCCGCAGCAACACATAACGGCTCCAAAGCGAGCCTGTGCTGCGCGTTCCTCGTTGCAGGCGAGCCAGTACTCCATGTCGATCAACCGCGTCAGCCATGTGTCGCTGCGGTTGCTGGCCGTCAACTGACCCATCGCCGCGCCGACCGCGGGACTGTACATCTTCAGGGCAAGTTTCGTGACTACGTCCGGCGCAATGGTCGTGTCCGAGTCAACGTTGAGCACCAAATCTCCCGATGATTCCCGTATCGCGACAATCTGCGCCTTGCGCTTTCCGACGTTCTTTGGCATCAGGATAAAGCGGAACCTCGGGTCGCACGCATAATGATCGTGTACAGGTATGATGGCGTTGCGATTGCCAGAACCGTCGTCAACCACGTAGACCCGCAACTCTCCAGCGTAGTCCTGCTTTGCAATGGAAGCTAGGCACGCCGAGAGCGCGCGCGGATCCTCATTGTAGCAGGGTACGATAACATCCACGCTCGGCGGTGCACCGGAGCCGGTCACGGGCGTTGACGCAGCTGTGGTGTTTGTTGGCAAAGCGTATATAGCTTGCATGCCTTTGTAAGCCGTCGAGAGTGCTGCATACAAGGAGATGGCTACGGCGCCGGTCGTGCCAAGCAGATCCATGAAAAACCGTCCGTTTAATGATTCTGAGGAAGCGAGCGGATTATAAATCCGCGGTCGTGCAAGGCAGGGATGAGACGAGACAACGCCGCCACCGTCTGGTCGCGAAAACTGGCGTCAGTGTTCGCCAACTCGTCGGGAGGGCACCCATCGTGCAGGAGAATGATTGAACCGGGCCGGACCGAGGCGAGTACCGCATCGACGATTGCGTCGATACCGGGGCGGGACCAGTCCCGCGGGTCCACAGACCAGTGCACAGCCGCCAGTCCAGCGTTTGCCGATGTTGTCAGCACGTCATCGCTCCAAATTCCGTAAGGCGCACGTATGTGCCGCACCGAAGCCTCGGGGCAGGCCATCCTGATGGCCCTGTTCGCCTCGAGTACTTGGCGTTCCACGTCCCGACGTCCGCAGGCAGACAGGTCCGGATGGGTCATTGTATGGTTGGCGACCTCGTGCCCTTGCGCAACCATGCGTCGGATGAGTTGCGGCCGGTCCTTAGCATAAGCCCCGATGACGAAGAAAGTCGCCGGGACACGGTGTTCGGCCAGCACATCGAGGACCTCAGGGGTAAAAACCGGGTTAGGACCGTCGTCAAAGGTCAGGTAGACGCTCGGGGCCCCAGTGCCGCTTCTGGGCACTGTCCGGAGATAGTCAAGCTGTTTCATAGTTCCGGACCGTTTCGTTCGATCAGTGTGCCGGATGGCCATTCGCTCATTGGACGTCCAATCGGAAAGACCACAACGAGTACGTCTTCAGTGCGCGTTGGCGGCAGGTTGAGATAGACATCTGAAAGGGTGGACCGCACGCGAACGCCAGCCACAATTGTCCCGAGACCGTTTCGGCAGAGTCTGCCCACAAGCTTGTACAGCGCGTGGCGAACGGCGCCAAATGCGAACGGAACGCCAAGCTGCTGCAGCACCGGATACATGACGCGGATGGAGTGGTTGAGCCCGAGTCCTTCGAGGTCCGGGCGAACCCCCCACAAACCCAGTTCCGCCACCAACAGATCGGCATCGCCCACCCTGATAAAGCGGCGCAACAGCCCCATGTGAGCAGCCACTCCGTGAGCGTCGTAGCCGATTACACGGAGCTCCGGCCTTGCTCCGGCCCAACTGTGCCCACCTTCAAATGGTCTTGCGTTGAACGTCCCGGTCGGTCCATAGGTCTTCCGGAAGAACTCAGCGAGTTCAGTGTGGTCGGAGAGCTCCAGCTCATTTTCCCAGCACAGTTTCCACCGCATCTGAGGACGCATATCCAAAGAACTCCACATCTTGCTGCTTCTTGAAACGTACATCAAACGTCCGAAATGGCCGGGGTCGATGGACGCCCGACACTGTCGTCGAACCCGCATTGCGGACCAAGTTGGTTGTTATTACCTGCACAGTGAGTGGGGGACATTTCCCGACCTTCCCGTATCACTCGCAAATCTCTACCAGCGACACACTTGATTTCTTCAAACGTGAGCATCTTCTAATAGTGATTGGATGGATCCGTAAAATTGATTGTTTGGATTATAGCCATTCATCCTGTGGATACACCCGGCCCAAGTCTCCCTGCTAGCAACGGTTGATGAACGAACCCGACACCGCGGCGGGAGCATCAGCTTCGGCCCGCCAATCATGGGCGTGCGGCCACGCTCTCGAAAACAAGGAAGTTGGATCAAAGAACAGGCTGAGACTTGGCCGCCAACGGCAATGAAGCTAATACCGCTACTGCTCCCGCGCCGTTCGGCAGATACGTTTCGGCCACAGCCACGGCTTGTTCGGCTCGGGCAGCTATATCAGGCAGTGCCGTCTCGTCGATCAGGCGCTGATTTTTCCTGTAGGATGGAACGTGGGCGTAACCAAATACCGCAAGCCGGTCGGGGCGCATTGCGACCGCTGCCGTCGCGCTCTGAACGCAGGACTGCACGGTCTGGTGCGGGAGGCCGTACATGAGGTCGAAGTTGATGCGACTTATCCCAATCCGGCGCAGGTTTTCAATAGCCGCGGTCGTCTGCGCCTTTCTCTGGACCCGGTTGGTTGCTTTTTGAACAATGGGATCAAAGCTTTGCACGCCGAGGCTCACGTGGCTTACCTCGGCCGCTCCTAAGGCTTCGGCCATCTCGGCCGTGAAGGTGCGCGGCTCGATCTCGACAGCGATGGTAGCCGTTTTCCTGAAGGCGAAACTGCGACGCAGAAGATCCATCAGAGCCAGAAAATCTTCTGGCTTGATGATGGTTGGTGTTCCACCGCCGAAGTGCACGTCGCTCACGGGCAGCGCCTGCGGCGCTTGGGCTGCTACCAAACTTATCTCCTCACTAGCGCCGTCAGATAGTCGAGGATCGATGCGTCTCGACGAGTTATGCTGTTGGGAAATCCGCAATACCAGCACATCGACCGACAGATCGGAATGTGGAGATACAACGACACCGGATCTGACGCCGGCAAGTTCCTCAGCCACCCCTTACTAGCTTCAGCGCCGACGGCTGCGGAGAAATCCGGTATAGTCGATCGTGTACCATGGTAGGTGCGCCTCGCAGTACTTTTGCAAGAGTGGAGGTCAGCGGCGCGACACTTTTGATCAAACGCGTTGCCGCGCCTGTCTTTTCGCCGTCAGCCATTATGGCCTCCCGCTCAAGCCACTCAGCAGGCCCCGCTGCCGTTCGACGAGGATCTCAAAATCCAACCAGTTGCGTCGAGAACATTGCCGGTCAGATTAGCCGGTACTTTTCAATTCCTTAGTCGAGACCGAAACAACAAGGGACATAAAAAATGATCTCTGTCGCGGATTCGACAAACGGGACAGAGTTGTACGCAATCGATTTACATTTTGCTTGCCAAAGGCCGACGGCAAATTCCTGCAGAGGTTGAGCTACCTGCGTGAGCTTGCTGCCGGGGACACGCCTTGGCGAAGGTGGAGAATGGTGCTGTTCAGAAGTAGCTCAGTTGAATATCCAACAAACGCCAGTAGCCTTGCTGTTTCGCGGAGGAGGAGGCTAGGCGGAGCCGTTATCCCGGCGCCCGCCGGGTTGCACCCCGCCGTTGCATTTCTGCCACTGAGGAGCAGACAGTCGGGTTGAGGTCCTTCCGTGGTCAAGTTGTGGACCAGACAGCAGAACGCTGAGACGGTGAGCAGATGAATGCGGCGTCGGCAGCCCACAAGAGGAGACGCATCCGAGCGTTGAGAGGGGATGGATGGTTGCCGGCCAAGCGGTAACACGAAATAGCAAGCGACGGTGGGGAAGAATTCCGACATGGTCCATTTATTGCAATTGATAGCATTGTGAAAGCAGCCTTGGCCATTCTGCAACTTGAACTAATCGTCGGATCCCCGCTTTCCGCGACTACAAAATTGCCGCACCTTCACGCGCTGGCATGCTCGGATTCTCATAGAGGCTAAAACAGCAATGGACACGGAAGCAATCGGGCTCGCAATAGCTTTTTTCGTCATTGCACTGGCGTATGCAGCAGTCGGACAAGCTGGCGCATCAGGCTACATTGCCGCCATGGCGCTTTCTGGCTTTTCGCCGTTGGCCATTAAGCCGACAGCTCTTGCTTTGAACCTGATGGTCTCAGCGATCGGCACGGCCCAATTCCTGAAGGTGGGGCAGGTGTCCTGGCGTAACGTGTATCCTTTCGCAATTCTGGGCTTTCCGGCTTCGGCTCTCGGTGGCTCAGTGCACCTTCCCGAGAGAGTCTATCACCCGGTTCTCGGGCTGATCCTGGTAGTTTCCGCCATTCAAATGGCGCGATCCGCGCTTCGCAAGAGCGCCTTGGTCATAACCATTCCGAAAACGCCGCCACTACACGCTGCATTGATCACGGGAGCTGTTATCGGTTTCGTCTCGGGCACGACCGGGAGCGGAGGCGGCGTATTCCTCGCACCAGTGATCCTTTTCAAGAATTGGGGAACAGCACATCAGACTGCTGCAACCACGGCCGTTTATAATTTAATGAACTCAACCGCTGCCTTGATTGGAGCGTGCGCTTCCTGGAATGCACTTCCAAACTTTCTCCCGTGGTGGTTGATTGCGGTAGCGGCAGGTGGATCGATAGGCGCTTTAATCGGAAGCCGATATCTTTCCGCTTCCTGGCTTCGCGTCATTCTTTCCGTGCTTCTGATGGTATCAGGCCTCAAGCTGCTTTGGTGATGGAGTGCCCATTTGCTTGCACGGAAAACCTTTGCCCAGCATCACGCAGGAGCACGCGCGAAGGCGCACCATTCTCATCCGCGGCTAAGACCGAGAGGGCCAATTGTCGCTGAATGTAATCTCCGATGACCGAACTCCTCACCAGCACGGTACCTGGAACGTGGCTGGCGCGCTTGCGCCGAAGGTCGAGACGTCCAATTCAGCACATCATGACGCCGACAGCCACTCTGTCGTGTACGATGCCCGATATGCCAAGCGTCCCGAAAACCACCTTGCCGCCATCGTCAACCTCGTCGCCACGAATCTGAATGGCGCGATCTCTAAAGAACATCGCAAATTCGAGAGCGGTCGCCGCTCATAAGATAAGGCTCGGCGTCACGGGTCATCGGACAGCTCTCTGCCAATACGGCAGGCTGTCGGCGCCATATCCAAAGTGCGGATAATCGTGATGCAAAATATTTATTTTACTGGCCTTAGCAATGCTGCAAAAACGACCACGCTTGATTTGCATCGATATTAGAACAGTTCCAGAGTGCTGGCGTTGAAACCGTTTTGCGGCTCAAAGAAAGGATTACCCGTGGAAAGCATCATCGGTTCGGCATGTACAAGAATCCGGTTGTCCATAAGGGTGGACAGGTTTGGGCAGATGTAGCCGTCCTGTACGTTACACTTGACCTAATCATTGCGTGAATGAGTTTTGCCGGCAGTTGGGGCAACCATGGCCCCGTTTACGCGGCGCCCATCTAGAAGGCTGCGGGGAGCAGTCGCTCTTTCTGCCCGGCAGGGCTCGGCATGTGACTATTTCGGAGTTTCTACATTGCCTTCAAATATGAGCTTAACGGCGGATCTCATTGCAGATTTGCTCAGCGCGGCAAACGAGGTCGACAAACTCAACCCCTATGAAATAAGCGGCCTCCTAGACCGCTCGATTGACACCATCCGCGATGTGCGCGAACAGACTGGTGTCGCAAGTTCATATATGCAGGGCGTTGTGGTTTGTCTTCGAATATCGTCAGAGCGCGTTGGCCACCTCTCTGAGGAGGATGTCAGGCGGTCCCTCGTCACTGCCGCGGAAGTCCTGAGTGCATTGGTGTCAAACCGTGTCGATTGAGCTGTTCGCGCCGCCGGAGTCCGGACCACTCCAGCTATCTTCGATCCCGCAAACCGATGCGGCGAATTCGGCTGCAATCTCGACAGGTATTGCCGAAGATTGCTTCAGTCGACGCTGCTTATTGGAACCGGCGTATCCGATTCGCGACGATGTCGAATACACGACATAGGCGTGTCGAGAGGCAGCTTCTTGTTTGGAAACGATTTCTCGTTGGCATGATACATGCAGGCTAACCCGCAAATGCCCGAGTTGAGGACTTGTGAGGAGGATGCAGGACTAACCCGCAAGAGTGCAGTTCGGGGTGCGTCAGCCTTCCCCGGGCAACGAGGATCCGAACAGCAAGGGGGCGGCAAATAGGAAAGCAACGGCCGCGAGGGCGTTTAACAGTGGGTGCTGTGCGAGGATCAGTCCCTTGCAATGGCTTGCCGCCGATAACGTTGTAGAAAAATAGACAAGGAGTGCTCAATGGTCTTCACTGGAAAATGTGATCTGCGGAGTCCGCTGCTCGGACGACGCCTGCGCTTAGGATTCATCGGCGGCGGAAAGGGGGGGCTTGTTGGACGATGGCATTTCGCTGGGGCCCGGCTGTCGAACCACTGGGAAATTGTTGCGGGAGCTCTTTCTTCGGACCCGGAAAACGCGCACGCTTCGGCTGCAGAGTGGATGATAGCGCCGGACCGGTCGTACAGCGACTGGAACGCTATGGCAACAGCAGAAGCCGCAAGGGACGATGGTATAGAGGCAGTCTCGATCGTGACGCCAAACTGGACACACCATCGGATCGCGACGGCATTTCTGAAGGCCGGCATTGATGTAATACTAGACAAGCCTATGACCACAACAGTTTCCGACGCCCGAGAACTCGTGGAGTTACAAAGAGCGACGGATCGCCTGGTCATCATGACTTACCCGTATGCACATCACGCGATGGTTCGCCAAGCTAAGCACATGATCCGAAATGGGGCCGTCGGCACGGTCCGGCAGGCCCATGTGGAGTATGTTCAGGAGTGGGCGACAGCGCCCTTCTCGTCCGACGCGAAGGGGGCAATGTGGCGGCAAGATCCCGAGAAGGTGGGCCGCGCGTCGGCCACCGGAGATATCGGCACGCACGCTTATCATCTCCTTCACACACTGACCGGACAGGACATTGCCAGGCTCAGGGCTGAGTTTCACACCTGTGGCGCTGTGAAGGCGATGGAAGACACCGCCTACGTCACTTTCCGTCTCGAGAATGGTGCACCTGGGATCCTTTGGGTAACGCAAGCTGCTCCTGGCCAATATTGCGGTCTTCGAATTCGCGTGTGGGGCGACAGAGGCGGGCTTGAGTGGGATCAGGAAAAACCTGAAGCGCTGCGCTATGTTCCTTTAGGGGAGCAGGAGCAGATTTTTGTGCGAGGCCACGGTAGTGGAATAGTACCCGAAGCAGAACGCCTGATACATCTACCGCGGGGACATGGCGAAGCTTTAGTGGATGCATGGGCAAATCTCTATGCCGAGGCTGGCGTGGCGGTAGCCGCACGCCGCGCAGGGTATGCTCTCCCGAAAGATAGCGTCGAGCTTTCCGGGGTTGAGGACGGGCTCAAAGGTATGTTGTTCATCGATGCTTGTGCCGACAGCCACGAATCTGGCGGATCTTGGGTTTCGATAAACGGTGAATCCATTCCCAACTTTTGCTGAGCTGTGGAGTGCGGCCCTTGGGGTGGACAGACCGGATGACGAATTGACCGGCCTACCGGGTTTTCGGAAAGAAGGCCCATGGCAAAACACCGAAGTCACAGCGTCGAGTTCAAACGTCAGGTCGCGCAGGAATTCCTGGCTGAGCGGCCAAAGTTCGGGCGCCCGATGTTTGGCTGAAGCGTCTTTGAGCACTGCTAGTCTTTCGCCCGATCACGATGCTTTCGGCTCCGATTGTCCGGAAGGCGCGCCAGATAAGGGGTATCCGTCCGAGCGCGACCGCCTTTGCATATTGAGTAAAACTGTTCAGACCCTGTCCTTATTCCCATGCATAAGGACAGTTGCCAACATGGAGATTTTTGAAGGAGACAGCGGGTCTCGGGTGAGCCGTCTTGAGGTGATCAACACCGGACGGCGGCGTCGATTTACGGAAGATGAGAAGCTGCGGATTGTCGCAGAAAGCTTTGCCGGGAGAGGCCGTGCGTCGGCCACGGCCCGTCAGTACGGCATCAGTCGCTCCCTGTTGAACCGTTGGCGCAAATCGGTTCGCCAGGGTTTGCACGGCCAGAAACAAACCGATGGTTTTGTGCCGGCGTTCGTCATGCCGGAAACTTTTGTGCCGGTGAAGCAGGTCACTCCACCTGCTGCGATGGAGCAGCCGGTGGCGTCTCCTTCCGGCCGCATGGAGATTGTTGCGGCGAACGGCCGTCGTGTGGTCGTGGACGGCAGCGTCGACGTTGAGGCGCTGCTGCGGATCATGCGGGGGCTGGAGACGTTGCGGTGATCATGCTTCCTTCCGGTCAAAATGTGCGGGTGTGGATTGCAACGGGCCATACGGACATGCGGTGTGGGTTTCCATCGCTTGCGTTGCGGGTGCAGGAGGTGCTGAAACTGAACCCTTTGGACGGCAATCTTTTTGTGTTTCGCGGTCGCAGCGGATCGCTGCTAAAAGTGATCTGGAGTGACGGCCAGGGGAGCTGCCTTTTTACAAAAAGATTGGACCGTGGCCGGTTCGTCTGGCCTTCTGCCGAAGGCGGAGCGATAGCGATATCACCCGCGCAGCTCAGTTATCTTCTGTCCGGAATCGACTGGAGGCATCCTCAGGAAACCTGGCGGCCGACGAAGGTCGGCTAGCATTATTCTATTGAAAATACAGGGGAAATCTGATCGAATGGCTTCATGATCTCAAAGCCTGTCGATCTTCCTGTGGATGTTGTTGGCGCTTACCTGGCGCTGCGTGGCGAGCATGAAGCCTTGCAGGCTAAACACGCTATCGCAGTAGCGGAAGCCGCCAATGCGCAGGCGATGCTCTCTGACAACGAGGCGCTGATCGTTGCTCTGGAATTGAAGATCGAGAAGCTCAGGCGCGAGTTGCGGGGCCAGCGCTCTGAGCGCACGGCGCGCCTGCTCGACCAGTTGGAACTGCAGCTCGAGGAACTCGTGGCGGCGGCGACGGAGGATGAGGTCGCGGCACAAGCAGCAAGCGCCAGAACCTCGAGCGTACGTTCGTTCACGCGCAAACGGCCGGTGCGCAAACCATGGCCGGACGATATCGAGCGCGAACGTGTTGTCATCGAGCCGCCGACGACTTGCACCTGCTGTGGTGGTTCGCGCCTGTCGAAGCTGGGCGAGGACGTCACCGAGACGCTGGAAGAGATCCCACGCCGGTTCAAAGTGATCGAGACGGTGCGGGAAAAGTTCACCTGCCGCGACTGTGAGGCGATCAGTCAGACGCCCGCACCCTTCCATGCCACGCCGCGCGGCTTTATCGGGCCGAACCTGCTGGCGACGATCCTGTTCGACAAGTTCGGCATGCACAGCCCGCTCAACCGGCAGAGTGCCCGGTTCAAATGCGAGGGGATCGATCTTTCGACCTCGACGCTGGCCGACCAGGTCGGGTACGCAACAGCCGCTCTCATGCCTGTCTTCGATCTGATCGAGGCGCATGTCTTCGCGGCCGAGCGTCTTCACGGTGATGACACCACCATTCCCATTCAGGCCAGGGACAAATGCACGACCGGACGCATATGGACTTACGTATGCGATGACCGGCCATTCGGGGGAACGGCGCCGCCAGCCGCAATCTATTATGCGTCGAGTGACCGGCGCGGCGAACATCCGCAGAAACACCTGGCCGGATACGGCGGCATTCTGCAGAGCGATTGCTACAATGGCTTCGAGCCGATCGCTGTTGCCGCAACGAAAGCGGTCCCGATCACATTCGCCTTTTGTCACGCGCATGCGCGGCGGAAATTCTTTGAGCTGGCCGATATCCAGAAGAATGCGCGGGATCGCAAACGGAGGGGCAAGCCGATCTCGCCGATCGCATTGGAAGCCGTCAAGCGCTACGACGAATTGTTCGAGATCGAGCGCCAGATCAACGGATTGAGCGCCGAAGAACGACTGGCTGTGCGGCAGGAGAAGAGCAAGCCACTGTTCGATGACATGCACGAGTGGTTGACGAAGGAACGCGCCATGCTCAGCAGATCGTCCGAGGTCATCGAGCCGATCGATTACATGCTCAAGCGCTGGGAGGGCTTTGCTCTCTTCCTCAAAGACGGGAGAGTTTGTTTAACGAACAACGCAGCCGAGCGGGCGCTGAGAAGTGTCGCATTGGGAAGACGGAACTGGACCTTCGCCGGTTCTCAGCGCGGGGCCGATCGTGCCGCTGTCATGCTGACCGTCATCACCACCTGCCGCCTCAACGATATCGACCCGAAGGCATGGCTTGCAGACGTGCTGGCTCGCATCGCCGACCATCCTGTCACGCGCCTGTACGAACTGCTGCCCTGGGAGTGGAAACGTGCATCGGCGGCAACCGTCATGCTGGCGGCCTGACGATGGTGGCTTCCGTCGTCCGCCTGAAGGTCACCCTCGATCATGTCGAGCCGATAGTGATGCGGCGCGTTGTCGTGCCGTTCACCATCAGGCTCAGTCGGCTGCACGAGGTGTTGCAGGCGGCGATGGGCTGGACCAACAGCCACCTTTACGAATTCCGCATGCGTGACGTCGGCTTTGGTTTGCCTGACGAGGAATGGGGGGATGGTCCGATCGATGCCCGCAGGGTCTCGCTGCTGTCGGCAGTCCAGGACACCGGTGCGAAATCGTTCAAATACCTTTACGACTTTGGCGACGGCTGGGAACACAGCATCAAGATCGAGCGCACCTTTCCTGCGGTCGGCACGGAAGGACCGATGCTTCTCGAAGCAACGGGGCACTGCCCGCCCGAAGACGTTGGTGGTCCATGGGGTTATCAGGAGTTCTGCGAGGCGCTTGCAGACCCGGCGCACGAGCGACATGCCGAAACCCTCGAATGGTGCGGCAGCAGCGATTATGATTCCGCCGCCGCCAACTTCTCGCAGCTCAACAAAGCCGTCGATGACCTCGCTGCAAAATGGGCCCGAAAAGCGCGCCGCAAAACCTGAACGCCGGGCTGTGGCCGAAGGCCGAAAGTTGATTTTACCGTGTAAACAACCGGCGGAACAGTTCTTCCGAGCGCCGTAGACCTTCGTCCGTCAGCACCAGCGACTTCGACTTGTTCACCGGATCACAGATCAGTCCCCTCTCATGCAACCGGTCCGTCGTCGCCCAGTCAAATCCCTTCCAGGCGCAACGCTCGTTGTGGAGCGTCAGCCATAACAGTGCCAGCACCGCGTCATCGATTTTGTCCTCGTCGATCTCCATTCTGCTATCCTACCACGCGCGAGACCCCCAAGTCCCGCGGCCCACCTCGGATGGATACGATAAGGGCACTCGTCTCCATAGACCTCTTCGCTGTTTCGCCGGGGAAACGGGATCGGGCGAGCGGATCCTGCTCCTGCGCCGGTGATTGGCAACCTCGGCTCTGTCTAGAGCGGGATGATTTTAGATCCGTCATTGGAGTGCGCCCCTTGGGGTGGACAATGGTCAGGCTGCTGATTTGCCAGTCTGCCGGATGTGTTGATCCTCGAACTGTTGGTGAATGCCTGCGCACGGCAGCGCTCGATCAGCCATGCCCGATGCTCACCGGCGATCGCCCGCGGCTTGTGCCCGCCCATCTGGCCGGCGGCGGCGCTGCCCGTCTCACGCCAGCGCCGTTGATCGAAAGTCATTGTCGATGCCGCCTCGGTTGCGGTGGCCCGCCGCCACCGACGCGCCAAGACCGATCGGCTCGATGGCGAGGTACTGGTCCGCACCCTGATGGCCTGGAAGCGGGGAGAACCGCGCGTTTGTTCGATGGTCAGGGTGCCGACGCCGGAGGACGAGGATCGTCGCCGGATTGGCCGGGAGCGCAAGGCGCGGGTCGCCGAACGGGTTGTCCATGTCAACCGCATCAAGGGCCTCCTCGTCAGCCAGGGCATGCGGGACTACGAGCCGTTGCGCCGTGATCGGCGTGATCGCCGGGACGAACTTCGCACCGGCGATGGCCGTGCTCCCTGCATGAAGGCCCAGATCGGCCGGGAGCTCGACCGTCTCGAATTGCTGCTCGAACCGATCAAGGTGGTGGAGGCCGAGCGGGACGCGCTGTTGGCCGTACCGGCGGCGAATACCCGGCGCCGGTGACGGCGATGTTGCTGGACCTCAAAGGGATCGGTCCGGAGTTCGCGGCCGTTCTCCGTGCGGAAGGCCTGTTCCGGCATTCCGGCAACCGGAGACAGGTTGCCGCTTATGCGGGGCTGGCGCCGTCCCCATGGCGCAGCGGATCGATCGATCGCGAGGAAGGTGTCTCAAAGGCAGGCAATCCGCGGCTGCGAACAACGATGATCCAACTCGCTTGGTTGTGGTTGCGCCATCAGCCGGCATCGAATCTCCCCCGCTGGTTCCAGGAACGGGTCGCGCGCAATGACGGTCGCCTGCGGAAGTCGGCGATCGTCGCGCTTGCCCGCAAGCTGCTGGTCGCGCTGTGGAAATATGCGACCGCCGGCGTTGTCATTGAGGGGGCGGTCATGAAACCAGCGTGACGACACATCCCAATGCCGATTCCGCCTAAATCATCCCGCTCTAAGAGTTCAAGCCGTCTCCGCGAGCTCGATATACATCATGCCTTCCGTCCATAAGCATGGGCGGACGTTGCTCGATTCGAACTTTCAAGTCTGCCAAAGCGCCGGGAAGGATGAGACCCTTCGGAGTAGCATCATCTGCCGTGACAAAAACTGGGTCAAGCACCGGACGACAGCATTTGAAATGAACGGCAGCGTCCTCGATTTTTATCGAGGGGGAAAAATGAGGTTCGCTTCCATCACCTCGGATAAGAACGATCTTCCCACCAAGAGGCTGAGGGTAGGAGGCAAAAACAGTGAAGGCTGTTATCCCATCCCGCAGTCCTTCGTCATCTAAGAATAGTGCATGCGAGTCATCAAAGCGGATCATCTGCACCAGTCGGCAACCGAGCAGACTAAAGATTGGCGCAAGTCCGGTGCCGTCGGCAACCTCGACGGTGCGAAAGAGTGTCGTCTCCGGGTCTAAGAGGTATGCGACATTCTTCATGTCCCAGCCTTTCTCATTGTCATAAATGGCGTGACCCAACAAAAGGCATCCGTCACAGGATCAAACAGCGGCGTGAAGCGCACATCGGGTGGTGTTTCGCTATGCAGCATTTGCCAAGATTGGGAAAATCGATTTTCTGTATGGGGCCTATCCACACCATGGAATGTGGGACGGATTGCGTTCAAGCACATCAGTGTATTGCGCTTTTGGTTTTAATTCACGAGTGACTGCGTGTGCCGGTCCAGTCGGACAATGATTCCGAAACGAAGCGGGCCACCCATTTCGATTTCATTCCGGTGATTCCGACGCGAAGCCGGACAGTATTGGTGAGCCCTGGGTCGTTGCGATATGCGCAGTTGGTGTTGCGCAATGATTCGTCTGCTGACATCACTGAGCTCAACGCGGGAGGCATTGCGAAGCCAGGCTGCAACGCCATAGCCGAGCTTCTTGCCACGATGGCAGATGACAAGCACCGATTGACGGTAGACCGGATCATTGCAATCATCGCACGCGAAGGCGCTTCTGCTCGCACAGTGGATGGGAGCGAGCGGTCCGTCAAGCGCGCGGATGACTTGGCCGATCATGATCTCGGAGGCCGGCTTCGAGAGGCGAATACCCGCCATGTGGACCCTTCTTCGAACGCAGAGTACATTGCGAAGCTCCAGGAGGATCGTGTCGAGGAACTTCTTCGGAATTTTGTTGCGCATGGCGATTTCCGTCACGAACGTCGTTCCTGGCAGGAGGCGGACTTTTCCCGTCTGGGTGCCGATCAGACGCTCGATATCACCGCCGAAGCGGGGCTCACCCCGGCGGTCGCCATTTGATTGCTGACCGTAGGCCGCCGCGTCAAGAAGGTCGACGCCGGAGGCGCGAGCCGGGGCGTTGAACGCCCTCTCGCGGTACACCCGAAGTCTCTAATCGGGAATCAACTTGCGGCATGGTACGGTAGTCATCGAGATCCGCCTCCTTCAGCAAGTTCCAATAATCGACCAGACGCCAAGGGCTGTTTGTCACGATTCGGCCTCGGTCGTTGCGGAAAAAGGTGGACATACCCTCATGGCTCCAGATCATCTGCTGGTGCATTTGTTGGATTTTCCGGTTGTAATGTTGATATATATCTTGCCGGCATTCTACTTCGACAAGTCTCTTCTCGCCCATCTGGCGCAGAACACTTAGTACATAATCGATTTGGCTCTCGATCGTGAAGATGAAGCTGCCGCGATGGCCGAGCGCCGTATTGGGACCATAGAGCATGAAGAAATTTGGGAACCCCGCCACAACGGTGCCAAGATAAGCCTGACAGTCATCATCGTCCCAGACGTCGCGTACCGTCCGACCATTGCGTCCGATTACCTCAACCGGAAGTAGATATCGTGTCGTATCGTAGCCTGAGGCGACGATAATAAGGTCTGCCTCATGCGTTTCATCATCAATCGCATGGATCGACCTGCCCTCAACACGCGCAGCAGCTCCGTCTACCAGCGTAACATGCGGCTTTAGTAGGGTTCTGTACCAGCCGTTGTCCAGGAGCATCCGCTTGCCGAATGGAGGGTACGACGGGATGACCTTGGCGATAAGATCAGGGCGCCCCGCCAGCTGTCCCTCGATGTATTGTGTGTAAGCCTCGCGGTCGCGGTCGTTAACCGCATTCACGGAACGGTCCGGATGCGGCCAGGCCGGATCCTTCTGCAGGGCCTCATGCACTTCACTGTCGTAAATCCAACTCAGGCGGAGCCTGTACAGCCATTCATAGTGTGGCACCTCGCGGAACAAGAACTGCATCGGTTCCGGGACCGGTTTTTGAAATTTCGGGAAGGGCGCCACCCATTGACGTGAGCGTTGGAAGATTGTCAACGCACCCACCCGATCTGCGATGGCGGGAACAACCTGCATTGCCGAAGCGCCATTGCCAATCACGGCCACACGTTTACCGTCGAGCGCGACTTCTGGATCCCATTTCGAGGTGTGCACCACCGGGCCGTCGAAGTTGCGCAGGCCCGAAAGGTTGGGCCATTTCGGCGTGGTGAAGCCCCCCACGGCCGAGAGGACCACATTGGTCACGAGGGTTTCCTCCGTGCCGTTGGGCAGGCGTAACCGGGAGTGCCAAGTTAGGCTCTCTTCGTCATAGCGGGTGACCAGGCACTCCGTGCCGTAGCGGATGGAACTCTCGATCCCAAAGTCGCGGGCAACACGGTTGAAATAGTCGTCGATTTCCTTTTGCAACGGGAAGAACGTGCTCCAGTTGCCACTGGCAAAAGTGTACGAGTAGAGATGCCCCGGCGTGTCCACTCCACAGCCAGGATAGTGATGTGCGTGCCAGACCCCGCCGGTGCTGTCTTGCTTTTCGACCTGGATGTAGGAAATGCCCAATTGTCTTAACCGAATTGCCGCTGCGACACCGGACATGCCCGCCCCGATGATGAGTACACGAAATCCTTTCGGCAAGGACACGGGGTCCGGAATGGCGCCTGCATATCTCCGTAGCTTATGAAGCATCATGTCAGCGTATTCTGGCGGGATAGGCTCGGCCTCCGACACAGTCAGCATGCGGATCAACTCTTCTTCCGACAGGTCCTGCTTGGTGACTGGTGCGCCGCTGTGCCAACAGATGATGGCGTCCAGTGCTGCATTACGAATCTCCGTCTGTAATTCGGCCGCGAGGCCCCCTGAATCGTTGTCGCCCCAGACACTCTTTACGGGAAGAAACGGTGGGGTGAGCCAGTATTCTTTTCCCGTGAACTGATACAGAAGGAGTAATAGGGTTGGAACATTGGCCGAAGGGAGTGCCTCGGCGATGCGGTGGCGGAACAGGGCGAGGTCCGAAGAGTGAGCCATGATTTAAGTTCCTCCTGTTGCATATATCCACTCCCCCGCCAGACGCTAAGTTTACTGCCTCGGCTTCGGCGTGGTTGCGGCAATCGGCATTAGGGAAGATCCGACAAGCAAGCTGCCGAATGTCTGATCCAAATCGCGCTTGATAAAGCGAGTCGAAGGTCGCCACGGCGGGGAGGTTCTCGGGCGCCGTCGTGCCGCCGGCCCCGGCTCGACTGCGAAATATGCCCCTGTGCTGCCTCGGCTCGACCAGGCGCGCGCAGCCGGTTACGTCTGCATCTGAAACGATCCACCCCTTGATGATCGGAAGGCGGGCTCGGCAGAAACCATTGGCTAACATGTCGAAATCTCTGCGCGATAAGGTGGGTCCGTGACGTGTCCTGCAAATGCCTAGAAGCAATATGCGTGCCAAAAGCAAGAACTCTTCTTAATGCAACGAAATGACTCAAGCAGCGGTCTCGCGTGTCCAACATTGTCGTACATCGGACGAGCCTCAACCTGACATTAATTGTAACACTGTATGTCTGTCTTCGTGGCCGAGTGGCTCGTCCTACACTGCACTTCCGAGGTTGCTCGGATGAGCCGACCCAATCCTAATCATAGGAGGACGAGCCGTGGCAGATTATCGGCTACGCCGCATCAGCGTCTGGTTGCCGATGCTTGGACGTCAGATGTAGCCCGCTCCCGTCCGCAGGAAATCTACGCCGGGCTAGATCCTGTCCTGCTATTTGCGCGATGTCCGCACCGTGCAGGAGCGGCTCGCTGCGCTTGCCGACACTCCGCCGGCCATGCGCTCTGACGGGGTAGCTCAGCCGATCGACCTTTTCCTGGCGAGCTTGCGGACGGCCTGGAAGGACGGAGCTACCCGGCCGACGGATCGTCCGATTGTAAAAGCCAAAAGAGGACGGCGGCGTCCTGACCCTCTCGTCAAGGCGACCGCCGACTTGCGAAGTTGGTTCGAAGCCGAACCATGGCGAACCGGCAGCGAATTTCTGTCACGCCTGCAGGCCGAGTATCCCGGCGATTACCCCGACAAGCTGCTTCGAACACTTCAGCGCCGGCTGAAGGTCTGGCGCAGCGAACAGGCGGACGCGTTGCTGTTTGGCACCTTGAACAAGGAGCTGCCGGCCCAGCAGATCGCAAGGCCACACTGAGGCGACGCCGTGGCGCTCGCGAAGGAGGCCAGGCGCTGCGAAACCCCTACCATCTTCGCGCCCGGCCTCCTTCGCCCCAACGCGGGAACAAAATGAATGAGGCAACGTGCGAATCTCGGGAAGCATCGTTACGTGCGGCAATACGGATGTACCAGATTGTCGCTCCACCGCGGCTGCATGTCGGTTACAACTGGGCCAGCGGCCAGGGCGCGGGGCGGGAAGCTGCTACGCCTCAATTCCGACCGGGCGAGATCTTCGGCCGATCGGGCCTGCGCGCCCCGCGATCTGCGGCCGGTGCTCCACCAAGGCGCAGAGGTCATCGTGGAGCACCGGCTGGAACTCGCTGCGCCTGTTGCATCCCGAGGGCGCCGCCATCGACCTCTTTTCCGCACTTGGCTCAGGCGGAGCAGGAAGGCGAAGTCAGCGTGCGCATCGACGAAGGCGAGGCGCCGCTGAGCCGCTGGTCCCAGAGTCTCTTGACATCACTCCTGGTCACTTTCTGTTTTGTTTAATTCACCTTCTGCAACACGTGAATGGCTGAGCCGGCGTCGTCTGAGAGCACATCTATTGGCACAAAACCCGCTCGGTGTGCACATTTTTTGAAAAACGACTCAGAGAAACAAAAAGAGTTCTTCAGATGCAGTCGCTCGCCACTTAATAGGATGATATCCTTGCCGCCAATGCAAAAGTCCAGGTTCTTTTTGACCACCGCTGTATGTATGACTTGCATGAATTGGTCTCCGCCTATAACATCCGGCTCATACTCAAATGCCTCTGGATCGAAATTGCCGTCGACCGGCAGCTCTGCCTTCATTCTATAGAACACATTTAGCTGAAATTCAGGATGCGCTTCATAGTAGGACTTCGCGACATCCCTCCTCAAATCTGAGCCAATTGAAATCGCAACCCAGCACCTCTTCGCACTATTCGATATCTTCTTCAGCGTCTCGACGACCGCTTCCATGGGGTGCGTATCATTTGTTGGGACAGCAAGATTTCCAAATGTCCGGCCAAACATGACAATAAATGCCGCTTCATCGTCGCAAAAATAGCGTCGTCCAGAGAATATATCGCCGCGTATGAACTCGATTTTCAACCCTAAAGCGGATGACAATTGTGCTATGTCCCCGAGGAATTCTCTTGACCGGTCGACGAGCGTGCAACGTGAGGTTTCGCCTCGCAGACCTATAACAAGCGGAAGCGTTTTCTGTTGGAAGGCTCGCACTGTTCCAGGCCCATACTCCAGAACCGAAATTCCTTTACGACATCGTTCGTCCTGGTGATGCCATTGAACATAATCTCTGACTCTCCCGTGAAGTTTTTGGGCTAACTTGAGTTCAGCATCCACCATATTGGTTGTGCCAGTGACGAGCGCACTACTGATCCTCTGGGCTTCAGCCTTAGCCCATAACAACGCGCCACTCATTGGATTGCCATTCCGGTCGACTCCAGTGTGGTGAGCGTATTGTTCAGCACCTAAGTCAGGCGCATACTTTTGCCGAAACAGCTGCAAACTTGTTTCAAGAAAGCTCAAGCTTATCGCCTCTCGATTCTTTAACGGCTCGTCGGATCCCCAGTTGACGCACTTACCGCCGCAAACGAAGATGGTGCGCGTAGTCCATGAGTCTGTTCATGGGGTGTTCACTGAACCCATAGGAGAGGCTACAGGGTTGGAAGGAGTAATCCTTGACGTGGATCAAAGACAAACCCGAATCTGGGAGGGGCTTGAACAAATGACGCTGGAAGGGGCGCCCTGTCGATCACTACACGATCTTTCGCTGGGCTAGAAATACGCGCCGGAGATCGAAAAGCGGCTGGGTTGGCACCGGCGTCGGCTGCAGTCGACAAGTTGGCGCGTGTGAAAGTCCGTGGTCAATGGACATACCTTTACCGCGCCGTCGATAAAATTGGCAGCACGATCGACTTTTTATCTGTCCCCGGCGAGCCGTCGATCTGAATGAGTTCGCCGAAGCAATCGCGCCGGCCGCGCGGCTGGAAAACCCGCTTCTTGCGTTCGCGTCGCAACGCCCAGATGCCGGCTTCCATAATCCACTGACGCAGCGTCTCCTTGCTGACGGCAAGCCGGTGGCGTTCGATCAGCTTCTCGGCCGCCAGCGTCGGTCCGAAATCCAGGTAATGCTCACGCACCAGGTCGAGCACCAGGTTGCGGAATTCCTCGCTGTGGGGCTATATTTCCGGAAGGCCGCCAGCCAAGTAATGAAATGCAACGCGCTTGTTCAGCCGAGCCGCGCAATCTTCATGGAGCGAGTTTATCCGATACCATTTAGCGTTGATTGTAGACGCAAAGTTGCTAATCTCGCGTTCAAATGGAAGGGGCTTTTATGAAAACTATGGTTGCAATGCTTCTTGCAGCGGTTGGCGTTGCAGTCAGTGCCAGCAGCACTTTGGCGGTTAATTTCTGCCAGTCCAACAAAGACCGGAATTGCTTTACCGGCAGTTTCGGACTTGTCGACATTCCCGGTGACGCAAGCCATAAGCTGCTCAAGGCAGATTTCGGATATGTCGATTTGAACGGAGTGGGTTGGCAGACCAACAAGGAGACGAAGACTGACGGCGCTTCGATTCCGCCGCTATTGCAACCGTTTGTCGGTTCCCCATGGGAAGACGGCTATATTCGTGCAGCCGTCATCCATGACTGGTACTGCGACAGACACGTTCGAACTTGGAAAGAGACGCATCGCGTCTTCTATGACACCATGCTGGCCAGCGGCTTGGAGAAACCGAAAGCGAAATTGCTGTTCTACGCCGTCTATGCCTTTGGTCCACGCTGGGGCTATCTCGTTCCCGGAGAGAAGTGTGCGGCTGGGAAGAACTGCATCCAGATGACAGGAAAGGACGCCGCGTTCGTGCAGTTGCCTGGGGAATTGGCCGATCAGTCGAGCGCAGGCGAATTGAAGGCGATCAAGGCGACCATCGATCTCAAGGAGCGTTCTGGTGATGCGTTAACGCTTGATGAACTTATGGCGATCGCCGACGAAGCTCACCCCAAGCAAACACTTCGTGATCAGCGGCCTGCCGGTGGTGATGAGATCACCAAGTAACGGTGCAAGTCGTCGATGGAGGACGCGAGGAAGAGGGACCGTCTTTCAAGACCGACAGCACTATACGATCTTGAGAAGCAGATTCATCGCTTCAACCGGCGGCCAAGTTAGGCTTCGTCAACTAGCGGAAAGTCTCAGTTGGCTGCTGAAGTTCGCAGCGCACGAGTCTTTGCTATTTCCGATCTACGACAGGCTTTGCGAATAATCGCGCAGGGCTCCGACCTTGCAGTAATGTGGCAAGGAAGGAGGGACGGCGTGAAACCAGGGTGTAGAGCGAAGGCTCGTCGGTCCGGGTCCACGGCGCAAGCCACACCTGGCAGTTCGCACCCGCGGCGCCGGCGAGGGTACTGAGAATTTCTCGGACCAGAGAGGTATCAAGTTTGGTGGTGCGGGCGATGCCTGCTTCTGTGCGCAAGTCGAAAGCGGGATCGAGAAGAGCCGCGAGGACGGCGCGCACAAAGTCCGGCCGTAAGTCGGCCGCCGGGAGAGGCCAGCCTTCGATCTGGTCGCGCATCACCAGCTCCTGCAGGAGTGTCAGGCGGATATAGTCGACGATCCTATTCCTGCCGACGAGCAGCAGGAAGTTCAGCCCGAGCTTCATGCGAGCGCTCGTCGTCTCGGTGCTGACAAGACGCCGCGCGACGGCGACCAGTCGCGCCTCGATGCGTTTGACCAGCAATGCGAAGGCGTTTTCGTCTATTCGCGCCCAGCGAGGATAGGGCACCTCCGGCAGGGCATCGCCGACGAGGGGAATGATCGGTACATAGTCATGCATGCTGCCGTCCGAAAGGGTCTTGCTGATCACCGCGTTTCGCCGTTCGGCTGCGCCCTCCGGCCAGTGTAGCGTCTGATGGTTCTTGTCGATGGTGAGATGGCGCATCAAGAAATATTGGCAGTTACGGCGGCCGAGCTGGTAGTCGTGGTCGCGGAACGCCTCCAGGACGAAACCGCCGAAGCCGCCGAGCAAACCGCTTGCGATCGAGAAGGTCTCCTCCCGCTCCTCGCCGCCGGGCGTACTAGGCGGCACGCGGTGTGGCGAGATCATGAACCGGCTGTGGGTGCCTTCGGCGGCGACGGCGAGCAACTGATCAGGCTTGAAGCGTACCTGCTGGCGGAGCGCCGTCACCACGCGCCTGGCAATGCTGAGCACCCCGAGCGGCGGTTCGCCATCGCCGAGAAAAGGTGGCCCCTCGGGAAAGGGCGCGATCATGATAACGGCTCGATCGGCCTTTTCGGCGTTCCGTTCATTGGGCCGGGGCGGGTCCTTCATCAGGGTGAAGCGGACAAATTCGAACGGGTCGTTGTTGATGAGGCCACCATCGACAGAGACGAACGAAAAGGGATAGTCTTGCGACGCCGAGACATGCCACGCGTCCGGCCACGTGGGTATTGGTCTGAGCTCTGATTGATCCTCGGAAATCGGAAACTTCGCCTTTGCATATTGCGAGGTGGCCGTCGCTATCACGCGCGGTGAAAGGCCAATCGGGAAGGCGCCGGAGGCGAGGGCGGCATTGGCGAAGGCAAGCCATTCCGGCGGGCGCGTCGACGCGCCCGCCGCGCCGAACAGTGACGTGGCCGCGATCGACGTGCCCGAATCTGTGTCGGCGAAGGGGCTGGGGGTCGGCTTCCACGTGCCGATGCCCTCGACCACGTAGTGCACGCGGTCGGCGTGCGTCATCATGTTGTATTGGCCGCCGTTGAAGTGAATCGCGTAAGGCACGCCGCGCAAGTTCGACAGCATCATGTAGAGATGGAGCGAACTGGCGACATAGGCGCGTGGGCTGAGGGTACCCGTCGCCTCCAACGCCTCAGCCCCAATCGCGGTCAACACGTTGGCGTTGAGAACCGAGATGACCGGCCGCCCGCCCGCCAGGTCTTCGAGCGACAGCAGGTCGGGTGAGCCGTCGGGGGAAACCAGCGTCGGGCTGGTCACCCAGGACCGGTAAAGACGTCCGAGAGTGAAGCGGATGTTCTGGCTGCCGGGGGCGGGACTTGGGAAGGTCGCGGGAGCCTCGCGGCCGCCGGCGGCGATCACGCCAATGGCGGCGGTGATCGCGCCAGCAGAGGCCCCGGAGAGCGCCTTCAGGCGAACGTCGTACTCCGGCAAGTCGGGAGCACCTTCCGCCTTCGCCTTTTCCCATGCGTCGAGTGCCTGGATCAGAAAGTCGAAGACGCCGGCCGAATAGGCTCCCGCCGAAATCGCACCCGACATCGCAATGCCGATTTCGAACGTAGGTTTAGAGCCGTCGGTCATCACTGTTCCCTCAGTTGAGCGGCGCCGCATTGATCCCTGCGGGCGCCATGACGTTCGTGCGCGGCTGCCGCCGGCTGCTTACAATGTCTTCAGGTATGCAATGAGCGCCGCCTTCTCATCCGGCTTCAACGCCGGGCCTATGACGCCCGGGCCGGGGGTGTCGCTGAATTCGTGACCGGCATTGCTGTTGCCCGGCTTTGCGGTGTCGAACTTGAAGCCACCCTTCAATTCGTCCGTTAGATAGCCAAGCTTGTCCGGGTCGTATTCGCGATTGCCGAGCCAGAACGTCTTCGGCCGTTCGCCGGCCGGGGAAAGCAGGGCATCGATGGTCGGCACCGAGCCGTTGTGCAGGAAGGGCGGCGTCGCCCAGATGCCGTCGAGCGGCCGTGCCTTGTAGGCAAGCGGCGCCTGGATGCCGTTCTGGCGATTGCCATTCATGATCTCCCGTTGCTCGGCCGGCACCGGCGGGGTCTGGTTGTCGTACCAGCGAGCGGCTGTCTTTGCGACGAGCGCGCCGAGCGCGCTGCCGAACGAGTCGGTGTCGATGCCGAGCTCGGAGGGAAGCTTGACCTTGCGCTCCGCCATGCTTTGGGCCTGGGCCGGATCCGTGCCGATATTCTCGACGTTGATGATGGGCACGCGGAGATAGCGCTCGCCGGCCGAATTCTCGTTCGTCCAGTGCTTCTGCTCCCAAAAGCCCTCACTGCCGACCGGTGGCAGGTGGCAGCCCTGGCACCGGTCGGCGTAAACTGCGGCGCCCTCGGTTGCGAGTTTGGTATCGATCGAACCGAACAGGTTGGAAGGCCAACGCGGGGGACGCAGGCCGGTGAAGCCGTTCTCTGCCGTCGGTTGCTTGCCGGCCAACTGCTGCTCGATCTCGAAAATCGTGTCGACCTTCACCGTCGAGGCAAAGAGTGGCTGCTCCGACTTGGTGAGATTGATGAAGGCGCGGACCCCCAACGCTTCGCCCGCATTGCGCACCATCGGCTGCATGATCGAGGCATTGTATTGGACCCAATCGAACCAGGACGTGTCCCAGATATGTGGGAAAGCGACTGGCGCGGATTGAGCGACGTAGTTCTCCGGCCGCTCAAGGTCGAGCGAGAAGACCTGGTTGCCGATCCGGTTGAGTGCATCCAACCGGCCGAACCCCTCTTCGATACTTTTTTCGGCCACCTTCTTGTCGAGATCGACTTCGATCCTGCCACCCGCAAGCACCTTGTCGAGCTGTTTCTTGAGCACGGCCCTGGCTTTCTCATCCGCCTGCGGCCCGAGCACTGCCGTGGCGAAGCGGTCGAAACGGAAAGGCGCATAGCGGGTGAAGAACAAGGCCAATCCTGAAGCCTTGCGGAATTTTCCAAGATCGGTGAGTGCCGGGCCGCCATCGACCATCACGGCAGTACCCTTGTAAGTGAAGCGACCGGTGTGGCATGCCGCACAGGTGAGCCCGACGGTGGTGAGCGGCTTGCCGGTCGCCGGATTGACCCACGGTTGGGCGGTTTTGGGATCGACAAGATCGCCGCCATGGGCAAAGCCGACCGGAAGGCCGGATGAATCCGCCGTAATGAAGCCGAAGCGGTCGAGATAATCGCTGGACAGGAAGGGCGGCCCGGCTGTCAGCGTGAAGGTGGGCTGCTCCAACGCCGCCAGCCATTCGTAGGGCATCGAGAAGGTCACCGTGCCCTGGTCGGCATGGTGCATCCAACCGCGTTGTGATTGTGACCAGTTCTGCTCGAGCCAGGTGACCTTGTCCACCTTCGGATAGTCAGGAAGATCGACGCTAAACATCCGGACCACATAATAGAGGCCGGCTGCGACCAGCACGGTGAACCCGAGCAGGATAGGCCAAAATCGCGACTTGCGTTTCATGCGTCTTTACCCCCAAAGCTTGAAAGCGCCCCTTCCAGTGCGGCGTGGTCCTCTAATTATTCTGGGGCGGCGGCACTGCCGCCCGCGCCGCTCGCGCGCCCGGATAGACGATTGCGCGTGCGTGACCGAGCGATGCGTAATCATCTGGACTGGTCGCCAAAGGAATGCGAATGCATTCCGGGCTCCGGTTTGGATTCATCTCCAGCCTGCTCACGGCCGCCTGGTCGTCGATGACCTCGTTAAGGCGAATTTCGAACATGTCCACCCAGGGGAACCAGTATTCGTTCCACGGCTGGGACGGGTCGAACAGCTCGTGATTGCCGACCGGCGGCGGCGGCGTGTCACGCAGCTGCGCCTGCAGGATGTAGCGCACGTCACTGTGCCTGACGCGGTGAATGAAATCCTTGCGCAGGAAGTCGGGAGCCCGATCGTCGTCAGCCTCAGCGTCCATGGATGGATGGCCGTTAGCCTTGAATTCGGGGCGCGGCAGACCGCGATCGGGGCCGCGGTCGGCGTTGATCAGCCGGAAGCGGACGTAGCGGCTGACGCCAGTTTTGTCGATGAATTCGAAACAGACCCAGGTGTGATACCGCGAATCCGTGAACGAGCCGCGGATCCGATACGCCTCGCGTAGTTGATCATCGAGCATCAATCCGGACTCGACCAGCTTTATTCGTTCTGCGTCCGGCGTGTGGACGAAAGTCGAGAAGTCGCGGATGCTGCGCACGAAGAGCTGCCGGCCGGCATTCATCAGAACGTCATAGAATCCGTCGCCATCGGTGCTGGCACCTGGCTCGAAAAATTTTATCGAGGCGGCAACCCCATCGCGTGCGCGGTCGTCGGCGCGACCGCCCGGCGAGGAATGGCGCAGGATGATCGGGAAGATACGGCCAGGCACGAACATGTCGGTTTCAGGGAAACCGGCCGGCGTGATGCAGCGCGCCTCGCCTTTTGCCACGACCCCGTAGGTGTGCGTCGCACGCCCCTGCTGAAGATTGGCGGCGTCGCCTGCAGCTTGGCAAGCACGGCCTTGAAGTCGTCATTTATGCCGGCGGTCAGTTCCTCGGGTGAAAGGCGCATGTTGAAGCTCCAGTGTTCGTTGCCGGTCGGCTCGCGGCGAACGACCTGGTTGGTCTCGTGCCGGAGGCCGGAGCTGCTGAGATAGACCCGCCGGCGGACCTCGTTGATCTCGCCAAGCGGCCGGTGTTCAAGCAAGGCGTGCCACGGCGTGAAGGAGAGGTTGTCCCCGAAGGCGAGCTGCGCCGCCGAGGTGAAGGTCTGCGGTGGTATGGTGATGCGGGCGACCGCCTCGACCGGTGTCGCCCATTCGACGGTCGGGTTGTCGATGGTGGTTGCACTTGTGTCGTCGTTGAGCTGGACGCGGAAGTCGAAGACCGCCGGTCGCGCCGCCCGGGTGAGGTGATCGGTCATCGCTTCGCGGAGATAGCCGGGGCCGCGGGCCTCGGAGGGAATGGACGAGACAAGGTTGTCCTTTGAGGGAACCACGGAATAGCGACAGGCATGCGCATTGCCCAATCCGTAAGCATAGGGCACCTGGCTCCAGTAGCGTGCAGCAAGCGGGCTGTCCTGCACCTGCTGGCGGAAGCCGAGAAGCACGGGCAGGTCTTCGGGCCGGTTTTCCTTCAACCATGCGATGAAGGCGAGCGGCGGTTCACCGCGAGGCGCCGACCGCGCGAATTCGGCCATGAACCGGACATAGTCGCTGGTGTTTCTGATGAAGAACACCGGCTTGTCCGCCAGCACGAAATCATGGGTGGCGGCGTCCTCCTCGCCTTCCAGTATCTTTCGGCCAGCCACCCCGGTCAGCTTGATCGCCATGCCGTGAATATCAGGCTTGGTGTCGTCGATCTGAGCGCCGTTGGAAAAGCGGATATAGGCCGTGTAGACCTTCGGCTCGGCGAAAAGCCCGACCCTAAGGCGCTCGGGAAGGTCCGCAAGCACCTCGAAGGTCGCAAAAACGCAGCCATGCTGTTTAAAGTGCTGGCCACGCAGGCCGGGGCCGGTGCCCCGCATCAGCAGCCGCTGCAACTCATCGATTTCAGCGATCCCGGCATTGACGTCGGACGAGGCAGTTTCGGTCATTGCGCCAGTGCTCCAAGCTATCAGTGGGGTGAACGCGAGCCCGCGCTAGCGGGTCTTCAGATATTCGATGAGGTCCTTGAGGGCATCGGCATATTGCGGGCCACTCCAGTCGAGTCGACGGAGCTTGCCATCGACCACGAGATTGCGGTCGTGGCCCGTGCCAGCATGGCCGTCCTTTCGCCTGTCGTAGATGGTCAGCGTCGGCGACGTGTCGGCAACGAGGCCGGTAACGGCCGGATCCAAGACATATCCGACTTTCGCAGTGTCGTATTGGATGGCGCCGCGCAGGAATTGCTCCGGGCGGCTCGCCGGCACCAGGAGATGGTACAGCGTCGGAATGGAACCATTGTGCAGGTAGGGCGCGCGCGCCCACACCCCGTCAAGCACCTCGGCGACATAGCCCTGGACCGCCGGCGTCGTGCGGGCGGTGATCACGTCCTCGCCCGCCATCCGGCAGGGACGGACTTCCTCCCCCGTCGGGCTGCGATAGAGGAAATCCTGATCGTGGCAGCTTGCCTGAAAGCCGGCGGCGAAAAGGTGAAACGCCGCGTCATTGAGGACGGCCGCGCGGTTCATGTCCGTGCCTATATCGCGGAACTGGTAGATTGTGTCGTTGTGCGGCTTGTGGCAGACGGCGCAATTGTCTTTGAATAGCGCTTCGCCGCGCACGGCGCTCGCCATGTCGACATCGAACGGGTAGGCGGCCGGTGGCAGGCCGTCGAGGAAATTGGCGACAACGCCGGTATTGACGAGATCGATCTTGGAAGGGTCGCCGACGATCGGAAGCTGAGCGGCGATGTTGCGCCAGAACGCCATCTTCACGCTGCCGTCCCACTGGGCGAGCGAACGCTCCTGTTGGTTCCACACGCTCGGAATGTCGGTGATGGTCGCAAATGGTGGGATTTCTGGATGCGAACTATTCTTGAATGCCGTGGCATCGAAGTTCCGGTTGAGGCCCCCCGCCGCGTTCGGCTGACATTCGCCGGGGGGCATTGCCTTGGCCACCAACAACTGGAAAATGAGATCGCCGCTGCCATCCTGCTGTCCGGTGCTGAAGCCGGAAAAGCCAGGTCCGTTCCAGTTGCCGTAGCTGGTCTGTTTTTGAAGCTCGATCCCGGCTTCGCGCTGAACGGTACCGCAAGCGAACGTCGCCAAAATGCCGGGAAGATTCTTTTTTAAAGCGGCTCGTTGAGCGACTTCGACATTCGGCGTGAAATTCAGGAATCCAGGTTTGCCGAAATAAGCCGGAGGATAGAAATACCCGTTCGGTTTGGCATCGATGATGGCTGCGATGCGCTCGGCCGACGCTTGGATCTTTTCAGGGGTGGAGAAGTAGGCTGTCACCGTTCGCGAGTAGGCATCCCGCCACTTGCGCACGTCCATCTTCGTGTTCGGCGCACCCTCGACGACCGCCGGTCCATCCGGCGTCTGTACCTGTCCAATGTGGCCCGCAGGCAAGCGTCACGACATCGAGCCCGGGCTTGGCGAAATCAATCTCTCCTAACGGATTGCCGCCAGCATCCAGGGGGCGGCCCGCGGTCGAAGCGATGCCGAGCCCGAGCGGCAGCGGCCGCGATTTGTCATCCGGATCAGGAAAGAAGCCGAAACGCCCGAAATTCTCATCGTTTCGCCCCCAAATTTCGGGTGCGAGATCGGGTAACACGCGCTGGAGCAAATACGGTGCGCCAGTAAAGCCATTGCCCGCATTCGCGAACCACGACGAGCCGACCGGATTTTGCTCTCGGTAGGCGGTCCGTTCGGCATCACACCCAGCGCGAATCTCTGTCCAACTGATTGTCATATTCGCACTCAGGTCATCTCGCGCCGAACAGGCGGGGTTTGCTGCAGCCAGCCCGTGGCTCCCGAGGATCCAGAGCGACGCACCGTACGCCACCGCAAAAAAGTGCAAAGCAAAAGGGAGACGTTCCCGACAGTGAGACGGCATTCTAACCTCGGTCTTTGCTTGCAAGGAGCAGATGAATTGGGCAGACTTTAAGAAAGGCTGTCAGGTAATGGCGCGCCCAGATGGAAATCCCCGCCGCCGTTTTACACGCATAAGTATTAGCATGGGCTGGGAGGATTGCAAGCCTCAAAGGAGAGGTCTTTTGCGTGTTCTTTAGCTTGACGCTGCTGCTTTCCTTTAGGTTACCAATGAATTAAGTACCGGACAATTTCTCCACGAGCAGGGCAACAATATTCAAGGATAGATTTGTCCAGGTGTCGGCCAAAGGATGTTATTATAATACTAATTCGACTTAAACGCGATCTCCGGGTCATCTGATAGATCGGAATATAATCATGGCGCGCTGGCGCCGAGTTCACCAGCAAGACGCAGAGCGCCAGCCACGTCAAGCCGCTCCAATCCAGACGATATCGTCCCGCGGCCCCCTCATATGATGAGTTGAAGGTCAAGAGGGTGGGGGCACCATTTTGCAAGCCTTTCTGTCGTCGACGGTATCCAGCTGCGCCCATTCCCAGTACTGGCAGGCCATGCCTCACCTGTACCACCTCATATCCGGTCGCCGCTCAAGACGGCTGCACCATAATCCCGCATTCGGGGGTGGGCTCAGGAGAACGGAACCATTCTTTTAGGCGGCGATAGAAGCCATGGGGGGCTTCGGTCCGTTCGCCTGGATCCGTCAGAGCTGTTCAGGCTCCGAGGGATTGGCTTGGTCAAAAGGTGGGTGGTCAGGCCTTGCCCATGACGGCTCCTTCGATCACGACACCGCTGGTCGCATACTTCCACAAGGCCACGAGCAGTTTGCGCGCCAGCGCGACGATCGCAACCTTCTTGCCACGCCCGCCGCTGTGGCTGATCCGTTCATAGAACCAGCGCGTCAGGGCCGAGCCCGGCTGGTGGCGCAGCCAGAGCCAGGCCAGTTGGATCATCATCGTCCGCAGCCTCGGATTGCCTGCCTTCGAGACACCTTGCTCGCGATCGATCGAGCCGCTTCGCCACGGCGAAGGCGCGAGACCTGCATAGGCTGCAATCTGGCGCCGGTTGTCGAACTGGCGGAACAATCCCTCACTTGCCAGGATATTTGCGAACTCTGCGCCAATGCCCTTGATCGCCTTGAGCATTGCCTGGGGCGCGGTACCATCCACCTTGGCACACTGGGCATCGCGCTCGGTCTCGACAGCTTTGATCTGCTCGTTCACCAATTCGAATCGATCGAGCTCACGACTGAGCTGCGCCTTGAGATGGGCAGGCAATTGCCGGCCATCCCCCGTCCGTAGTTCATCCAAGCGTTCACGCCGGTCGCGACGCGTAGGCTCATAACCTCGGACGCCAACGCTGAAGAGCAGTCCTTTGATCCGGTTGACGTGTCTTTTGCGCTCCTCGATCAGCGCTTTGCGCTCTCGCCCGATCCTGCGACGATCTTCATCGTCAACCGCCGGGACTCGGACCATCGAACAAACCCGCGGTTCGCTCCGCATCCACGCCATCAGCGTGCGAACCAACGTCTCTCCGTCAATGCGGTCGGTCTTCGCCCGGCGGTGCCGGCGCGACACCGCATCGAGGCCGCATCCACGACATGGCTCGTGATCCAGTCTTCCGCCTCGAGCGCGCGGTGGATCCAGAAACCATCGAGCCCCGCTTCTTGGATGACAATCAGGGGATAGAGCCTGCCCTCGCGCGCCTCTGCCTTCTCGCGCAAGAGGTTCAAGCATGCCAGCAAAGCAGGCAAGTCACCGCCGGGTACCGAATGACGCGACATCTTCTCGCTGCCAGGCGATAGCGGCGTCACTAGCCAGATCGACTTCGACAGTTCCAATGAAACGAAAACTGCGTCAAGATCAACCCGGATAGCGGCAGGTGGCGAAGCTGGTTCTGCTGTCATGGCAAGTCCCTTCAGAGTGGTTGGTAGCAAACCGACTCTGATCTCTCACAGGCCGCTGTCCACCGCTCATCATGGAATCTTTCGAGTGAAACTCCGCTCCGGGAAAGCGCCAATCCTTGAGTTTGATCCCTTGCTGGCAGGCGGCGGTGAGCGAACGGTCCTTGGCGGCCTGAAAACCAAGAATGTCGACGTCGTGGTCACTCGAGAAGGCATCGGACCGGTTCTTGCCGTTTCGTGCAAGGTCCGGAATCTGACGAACCGCATGGAAGAGACCATCGGTATAGCGCGGCGATCAGGATGAGACGGCGGCGACAATCTGGATGAGACTCTTATGTCGCGGTCGGCATGAAGGTATCATGTTGATTGTCGCTGGCAAGGGTCTCATCGTGTTCTGATTGTCGCTCCGCGACAATCAGGGAAGCACTTTTGGTTGTCGCGAAGGCGGCGGGTCTGCCGCGGTGGCGTTTGGCTTCCATGGCGGAACGTCGCCGATAGCTTTCGACGTTCATTTCGAAGATCGTTGCGTGATGAACAAGTCGGTCCACCGCGGCAAGCGTCATGGCCGGGTCCGGAAAGACGCGGTTCCATTCTCCGAAGGGCTGATTGGCGGTTATCATGATGGAACGCCGCTCATATCTTGCGGAGATGAGTTCGAACAGCACGCTGGTTTCGGCCTGGTCCTTGGTGACGTAGGCCAGATCGTCGAGGATGAGCAGATCGAACTTGTCGAGCTTTGCGATGGCGGATTCGAGCTGGAGTTCACGCCGTGCGACCTGAAGCTTCTGGACGAGGTCGGTCGTGCGCGTGAACAGCACCCGCCAACCATTCTCGATCAGCGCGAGGCCGATGGCGGCGGCGAGATGGCTCTTTCCGCCGCCCGGCGGACCGAACAGGAGGATATTGGCACCTTTGGCGAGCCAACTGTCGCCGGCGGCAATGGCCATGACCTGGGCCTTGGAGACCATGGGCACGGCGTCGAAAGCGAAGCTCTCGAGCGTCTTTCCGGGCGGCAGATGCGCCTCGGCGAGGTGACGTTCGATCCTGCGATGCGCCCGTTCAGCCAGTTCATGCTCGGCGATGGCCGAAAGGAAACGAGCCGCAGGCCACCCTTCACGATCGGCCTGTTCGGCAAATTGCGGCCACAGCGTTTTGATCGTCGGCAGCCTCAGGTCATTGAGCATGATGCCGAGGCGGGCTTCGTCGATGGTGTTGTGGACGTTTTTCATGCGGCCTCTCCCGCATAAGCAGACCCCATCAGGGCTTCATAGCTATTGAGCGATGCGAGCTGCACATGCACGGTCGGCAACTGATCCGGGTCCGGACCGAAGATGGCTCTCAAGGCCATCAGGTCGGGCAGTTTGCGGGCGTCGAGCGTTCTGGCAAGCTCCTCGGCCAGTTCACGCTCGCAACCGCGATCATGAGCCAGGGCCAGCAATTCGACGGTGATCTTGCAAGCCTGCCGGTCAGGCAGTTGCTCGATGAGAGCGTCGAAAGCCCTGCGATATTCCGGCCGGGGGAAGAGCTTGTCGCGATAGACCAGGTTGAGAAGCGCCATGGGCTTTTTGCGCAGAGAGTGGATGACGTGGTGATAGTTGACGACCTGGTCATGCTTGCCGCTCGCGTGGGCGCGACCTCGTGGCAACGTCAGCAGATGCGTGCCGCCGATGAAGACGTCGAGACGATCGTCAAACAAACGCACACGCAGCCGATGGCCGATCAAACGGGAGGGGACGGTGTAGAAGACTTTGCGCAAGGCGAAGCCGCCGGTGCGCGACACGGTGACGACTACCTCCTCGAAGTCGGTGGTGCGGCGCTCGGGAAGCACCTGCAGATGCGGGCGCTCGGCATCAATGCGCTTGCCATGCGCGGCATTGCGGCGGCTGACGATCTCGTCGATGAAGGCGCGGTAGGAGCGCAGATCGTCGAAGTCTCTGGTGCCGCGCATCAGGAGTGCATCGCGGACTGCGTTCTTGAGATGGCCGTGGGAGCTTTCGATTGAGCCGTTCTCGTGGGCGACGCCCTTGTTGTTGCGCGTCGGCGTCATCCGGTAGTGAGCGCACAGCTCCTCATAGCGGTTTGTCAGATCGACCTTGGCATCGGCATCGAGGTTGCGGAAGGCAGCCGACAGGCTGTCGCTGCGGTGATAGAGCGGCGAACCGCCGACCGACCACAGGGCGTTCTGCAGGCCCTCCGCCAAGGCGACGAAGCTTTCGCCGCCAAGGATGACATGGGCGTGCTCAAAACCCGACCAAACCAGCCGGAAGTGATAGAGCAGATGGTCGAGCGGTTGGCCGGCGATCGTCACGCTGAGGCTGCCCATGTCGGTAAAATCCGACAGCCCTAGTCGGCCGGGCTCGTGCGTCTGGCGGAAGATCACCTCCTGTGCTTCACCGTGAACCGCCCGCCATGACCGGATGCGCCGCTCAAGTGTGCGGCGAATGCCTTCGGGCAGTTCCGGATGACGCCGCAGCATCTCGTCGTAAACGGCGACCGCACGAATGCCGGGAGCGGCCTTGAGGAGCGGAACGACCTCCGCATCAAAGATATGCTCAAGCGGATCGGGTCGACGCCGACCGCGGGGCGGCTTGTTCTGCGACGGAAGGCGCTGCTCTTTCTCCATGCGGAACGCCGTCGCCCGGCTGATCGACGCCTTCGCGGCGGCGACCTCAACAGAATGCGTTTGTCGGTACTTCATGAATAATCTCATCTGATGATCGGTTACATGGCGACCCGGCACAAAGGTGGTTCTCCATTCCAGAAAACCGCCACCGTAGCGGGCCGACCGCGATCATGAGACGCCTAAAAATTGCGCCGCGGCGGGGGTGTAACTCCGGTCGGGCTACGCCCTCCCTTCGTCACACCCCCACCGCCGAGTCTCATCCTGATTGACGCTGAGTCTCACCTTGTTTGTCGCCGCGCACCATCGGCGAGTGCACTAACTTGCACATCACCTATCCCGCACTCGTGCTGGGATATCTCGTTCTCCTTCGAGCAAACCGGATGATCGAAGCGGCACTCGATGACGCTGCGGAAGTCGCCGAAGATGCCGGCGCTGTGAGCGGGACAAAAACACTACGCTATGACCGAAGGCGGCGCACCGGTGGCAGGCATCGTTCGCTTCCACAACGCTCTGTGTGAACTCTTCGGCCGGCGAGGCATCCGTGACAACGTCAGCCGTTACGAGGCGATTGGCTTCGGTCTCGTCGAGATGCATGGCGAGGAGCGCAACAGCCTCCTCGAAGGTCTCCCGCAATCGGACAGTCCATTTCGGCTGAGTGGGTTTTTTGACACGCTCTACGCTCGTTACGACGAGCGCTTCGTCGTTAGTGCACCGTGAGCGTCACGAACGCCCCACCTTTTATCGGCGTGATTTAGGCCTGAGATTCGGCTCTTTGATTTGGAAGGGCTGTTTTGAATGGACGAGCGGAACGATAGTGCCAGGTCTGAAGCCATGTTTGAAGCCAGGCACGAAGGGCGGTATCGCCGTGTTGAGGTGATCACGGGGCCAGTCCGCCGACGGAACTGGACGGACGAGGAGAAGGCTCTGATGCTCGCGGAAAGCGCTGAGCCGGATGCGAACATCTCTGCCATTGCCCGGCGCTTTGGCGTCAATCGCGGCCTTTTGAACACGTGGCGGCGGGCGGCAGGCCAAATTGGCCCGGTTTTGGGAGAGCCCGCGCTGGAGCAACCCGCTTTCGTTCCGATCAGGATCGCTGACGATCAGAATGAGCATCAAGCTGATGAAGCAGGTATCGCCGAAGGCGCCGCCGGTCGGATCGAGATCGAGCTTGGCGGTGGGCGGATGATCGTGACAGGCAATGTCTCTCCCGACTTGGCGCATGCTGTGGTGATGGCGCTGCGGGGTAGACGGTGATCGGGCCATCGAGGGGGCTGAGGATCATGGTGGCGACCCAGCCGGTCGATTTCCGGCGTGGCATGAACGGGCTCGTCGCACTGGTGGGGTCGGCCCTTTTGGCCGACCCCTATTGCGGCGATATTTTCGTCTTCCGGGCCAAGCGTTGCGACCGGCTGCGCTGCATTTATTGGGACGGGTCAGGCATGATCCTTTCGACGAAGTGGCTGGAAAGCGGGAAGTTCATCTTCCCGCCGGTCAAGGATGGCGCTCTTCACATGTCACCCGAAGAGTTCAGTCTGCTTGTTGCGGGCCTGGACTGGACACGCGTCAAGCGCAAGCCCGTGAAGCGACCAACGAAAGTGGCTTGATCTCATTGTATTTCCTTGCAGATTCACGCCCGTGTGGTAGCTTTCGGCATGTCTCTTCGCCACGAACAGCTCCCGCAAGATGTCGAGCAACTGAGCAGGATGGTCCTCGATCTGAGGGCGGAGGTCGCCTACCTGAAGCGGCTGATCCACGGCGCAAGATCAGAGGTGCTTTCGACGATCGATCCGACGCAGACCAGTCTTGATCTCGGCGATCTTTCGACTGTTCCGGTCGCCGCCAACGACGACCAGCCTGACGGTTCCCGGCAGAGTGTGCGTGGCCGGCAATCCGCAGCCCGCAATATCGGCTTTCTTCCGAAGCACCTGCCGCGCTACGACGTGATTATCGAGCCGGAAAGCCGCGCGTGCGCCTGTTGCTCCGGCGCGCTTCACCGCATTGGAGAGACGACAAGCGAAGCGCTCGATATCGTTCCGGCCATCTTGCGCGTCAAACGAACCATTCGCCCTCGCTATGCCTGCCGGGCATGTGAGAATGGTGTCATGCAGGCGCCCGCACCGGCGCGCTTCATGGATGGCGGCATGGCGACGACGGCATTGGCCGCCCATATCGTCGTCTCCAAGTTCGCATGGCACTTGCCACTCTACCGGCAAGCCCAGATCTTCGCAGGCTATGGAATAACCCTCGATCGCGGAACGCTCGGCATCTGGGGCACGCGTGTAGCCTGGTGGCTGAAGCCCCTCTACGACAGGCTGCTGGCCTTCATTCGCTCGCAGCCAAGGGTCTTTTCCGATGAGACCCGATTACCGCGGCTTGACCCGGGGCGAAAGAGAACGAAAGTCTGCCAGCTGTGGGCGCAGGCGGTGGACGACCGCCCCTGGAAAGGACCGGCCCCGCCGGCGGTCGGTTACATCTTCTCCGAGAGCCGCAGCGCCCGTGAGGCGGAACGCCAACTGGCATCCTTCAACGGCGTTCTTCAGGTGGATGGGTATACCGCCTACAAGACGCTTGCCAGACATCGCGGCAAGAGCAATTCCAGTCCCTTGAGGCTGGCGTTCTGCCTGGCCCACGCCCGGCGTAAATTCGTCGATGTGGTCAAGTTGACCGGATCGCCGGAGGCGCTGGAGATCGTATCGATCCTCGCCGAGGTCTACCAGATCGAACGGGAGATCAGGGGGCAAAGCGCCGAGGATCGTCAGAATGCCCGCCAGCTCCGCTCCGCTCCCGTCATGCGCCAGTTGAAGGCGCGCCTGCTCGACCTGAAGAACGACATCTCAACGCAGTCCGCCCTCGCCAAAGCCATCAAATACACGCTCGCGCATTGGACGGGCCTGAACGCTTTCCTGGACGATGGAACGATAGAGGTTGACTCCAACATCGTTGAGCGTTCGATGAAGTCCGTTGCCCTGACGAGGAAGAATTCGATGTTCGTAGGCAATGTCCAGGGCGGTGAGACCTTCGCGGTTCTGGCCTCGTTGATCAACTCGGCCAAATTGAGCGGGCTGGATCCGTACGCCTGGCTTGCCGATGTTCTCGAACGGATCGTATCGGGCAGCACGACGATCAACCAGCTCGAGACGCTGCTGCCTTGGAATTGGAAAGCCGATCAGGTCGGTCAAGCCGCATGACCCGGCCAGCCGTTTCCTATGACGAACTCGATGAGTACCTTCGTGGCGATGGACACAACGACTATGTCGGAGTGAGCGCCATCGATGGGCTGATCGCGGCCGTCGTGGCCGGCCCGGTGACGATCCTTCCGGATATCTGGTTGCCGCACGTATTCGGGGGATCAATGCCGCAAGCCAGGCCGGGCTCGATCGAGGAGCGGCTCGTCAATACGGTGCTCAACCGTCACGATGAAGTGGAAAGCCTGCTGCGCGACGCCCCCGGGCACTACTATCCGATCTTCATGAACCACAAAGGCAAGACCATCGTCGGTCCTTGGGCGATCGGGTTCTCCCTTGGACTCAGTCTGGGCGGCGAGGCTTGGGCGCCGATTGCTGGCAATGCCAAAGCCAGTGATCTCCCCCATCATGGCCGTCAATCCGCAGCTGGCCAAACTGCTCATCCGGCTTTCTCCTCAGGAGCGGCGGAAATTGAGAGCAACCGCTCATCATCACATCACATCCGCAGTCCTGCAGTTGCACGCCATCACAAGACAGGCCCGATAACAACGCAGCCACCGGCACAAACGCAACCTTACCGCAAGACGGCGTGTTCGTTGCGCTTACAGTGCACCAGATCTGTCGAGCACGACACGCAGGCTCGAGGGGGACCCTGCATCCCCGGCGTTTCAGGTCTCAAACTTGGATTACGCCCCGCGGACCGATGGTCGGGCTGCCGTTGGGAACATGTCGTAGCTTATCTCGGATCTCCATTATACGAGAGTACAAGCACATGCGCGGAGGGCGCCGATCGCCAACTCCTCGTGTTGCGTGAGGACTGATCGGGTCAAACTCACGACCGCAGCGCCCAAGCGCAAACGTCGGTCGGGAGTAGATTGAAATATTGCAAATCTCTCACTGCTGCCGTAAGCCGTCTGGAGGAGGGGCCTGTAGCTCAATGGTTAGAGCCGTCGGCTCATAACCGATTGGTTGCAGGTTCGAGTCCTGCCGGGCCCACCAAATTTTTTGTGTCGCCTCATACCGCGGCACTCGAACATCTGCGTCGCCCCGCGATAGACGACCGGGGCTGCCTGGAAAGCAGCATATGCTCCGTCAACGAAACCTCCCAGAGATAGCCACGGAGCCCGAGGTCTGCCGCCTGGTAAGTCCAAAGGGCAACTAAAATGCATCCCTGATCGGAAACATGTCTTCGCCGTAGTGGTGAAGTCGTGTGTGATGCCGCCGGCATAACCACCGTACCTTCAAAGGCTCGTCATATTGGTCGTGATGGGCATCGACTGTATCGATCCCGCAGACTTCGCACGTTTGCTTCTCCAGTTCGCCTGCATTCACTGCGCGCTGCACAGCGAGATGAGCATCATACTTCCCTGGATTGGCACGGCGCCAATTCGCTTGGCGGGTATCGGTTTTCAGCATTGCTGCGCTGCCCTTCGTTGGCCTTTGCTCCGGCCTGACGAACCCTTCTATCACAGTTTCGCTTCGGGCGCGACAGCGGACTGTGCCTCGTTGACCTCAACGGCAAACTGGCTACCATCCGAGTCGGCCCATCAAGTTCGCCGCTCGCTCCTTCCGGAATGGTGAATGCACAAATTCATGGCTTGACCCTTGTGGGCGGCTCGTCAGAAACGCGAGCACTGACCTCCATTACGCCCCAGAGAGGGAAAGAACCATTAGTGTTTTCGCACGCTCGAAATTCATGGCCAAAGCCTTTTGCAAGGCCCTGCCGAACAAAATGTCGAGCTAACGGAAGCTACCCACTTGCCGAACCCGTCCAAAAGCAGGAAGTGGCGGAAGACGGTTCTTAGCACAGTTGGCGTCGAGCGCTTCGCGTGCGAGCAGCAATGCATGGCCGCAGCACCGAAGCCGAGATCCGCAGCATCCTCTAAAGCGATTGCCATCCCCCGGAGCGGGTCAAACGGGTCTTTATTGGCGCCTGCTGCCCTTGAAGCATGGGGCTTGACCGATGCCGAAGCGGAGTATTTCAACCAGCTCCGTGACAAGACTCCTGCTGGACCGAATTCGCGTGGAACGATCGGAGACAGAGAAAAAGGCCGAGCGTGTCATAGTGGCGCCGACATTGTCACGCACACACCCTGCCGCCCCGTCCGCGGCAACGGCGACGTCCGCTTCTGCTTAGGTAGCGGATATGTTGCTCAGCGGTTCAACGCTGTTGCCGTATTTGCGCCTATAGGCCGAGATGAAATCTTCGTCGCTACAGATGCAGCGGCCGCTCGAGTCTTTGGCTTTCGGGTCATGTAAGTGAGATCCAAGGGGCCGCAGAAGATTCACGCGAGTGCTTGTCGTTGGGCTCATGGGAAAACCCGCACTATGTTTGACCAGCTCCGCGGCGAGCATGATCCCGGCAAGCGCTGACTGAAAGGCCATCGGAACCACGGTTCGAACGAGACGACTTCCATCGCTAAGCTGGAATACCAGACCGCCGCAGATAGCCTGCTGATAGAAGGAACGGAGAGGTTGGCCAACAAACGGGGCGAGCGGCTCAAAAGGCACGCCCATCGCCGTAGCCACTCGAACCACGAAGTCGTTGGGAACGCCGGCGTTAGTCTGCAATAGCGCTTTCACCTGCTCGTGTGTTTCCGGTATCCCGAGTTCCTCGGCAATCAGCTGATGCTCGTCCTTGGATTTTCCAGACGGCATGTACATGCAACAAAGGCATGCCTGGCCGTCATCGAAACCATGCCGCGAGATGCCGAGGTCGTGTTCCTGCGTCCACGCATTCGCGATCCATCGGGGCAGAGCACCTTGGACAGCGAGACGGTCGGCGGCTGTGTCAAGCGCCACACCCACTCGATCGAAAATCCAGTCTCCCCGGCGCGCGACATGTTCTGCCCACTTCAGCGGATGCGCTTCGACCTCTAAAGCGGTCGATCGAAGGGCGGTGGTTGCAAGAACCGCCTTGGACATGCCGATCTCCGCTTGGCCGGCCAATACGTAGCGCTGCAGGTTTGAGAGTTCGACCGCTTCGTGGTCGACGACATGCAGGCGACCCGAGAGGCCGGATTGTCTCGCCAGAGCCCAAAGCGCGCCATGGCCTATCGCGCCGAGCCCAACGAGGTGCGTTTCGCCAAGGTCGACAGGAAGGTCAACCGGGCGAGCATCGCGAGCTTTGGTCTTGTTGTAGCTGTATAACGAGAGGTCAATGTCCGGGTCCAACTCGGCGCCGGTTAACTGGGCGGCGAAGATGGTTCGAAAGACGTTGGCGGCGCCGAAGCAACTGGCGGCGCCAGCTCCATAGGGGAGCAAACTCGAGCCAGAGCCCACCGGGTCCGTACGCGACAGCTTTGCCGCCCAACCGTCCGATCCGATGAAAAAGGTTGTGCACCGCAGAGATGGCCGCGTCGCGCCTGCAACTAGGCAGACCATGGCGGACTTGCCGGAACGCCGAATGCCGATTTTTGGATTGATCGACTTTGCCAATCGCTCCAGCGCCTGGGCTTGAAAGCTCGACGCACTGTCCAAGGGGAGTATTGCCAGAACCGGATACAGTCTGGCAAGCAACCTCACCGCAAGATCTAGCGTCGCCTGGCCTTCGGCGCAGGAAGCGGCCTGATCGTCGAAGGCGACGGCCACGACCTGCTTTTCAAGAGCCGCTTTGAAGTCGCCCAGATGAAAATCGGTCAGGACCTGAGATGCCGCCGTCGCGGCGCGGTCGATGAAATTAGCAAGGGCCATCGTCAACTCGTTATCGTGATCATTCGCGTCAGGACCGCGGACGGGACCTCATTCCAATTCGCCTTAGCGTCAAGTCGGTAGGCGGCAACATGAGCAAAATCGAAAGGCTCCCGAGCGAAATTCGGCACTACCAGCGACAGACACCCAATCGTGGTAGCGACCGCATAGGCGTCATCGGTCGTCGAGTGATAGGCGCGGCCCGGATGACTATGGATCTGCGCCAGAAGCGTCAGGCCACGTTTGTAGAGCCAGACATTGAGCCGGTGCAGTTCTTCGGCAGGGACCATCACACAGACGCCATCACTTGTTCGGATGTGGCGCTGCGCCGGGATCACTGTCTCCGCTATGACAAAATGCTGGTCTTGCTGGACGCCGACCCAGAGTGCCATCCCTTCATGGCCCTGCTGTCCAACCGACCGCAGATGCGCCTGTACTGTGGACACGCAGTCTCGGGGGAGGGCGACTGTCCTGACATCCTCTAACGCGCTCATTCTGGAATGGCCTGAGGTGGTACTAGCAGTCCTCCCAACGCGACCTGAAGGTGAATCTGCAGTTGCTCCGCAGGGCCGGTCCCGTATTTGATGATCTTGTCCAGGATGAAGGCCAAACAGCCTTCGCCAGAACCCCGATGAAGTAGCCATGGGTCACCTGAGTGCGCTGGATTATCGTGGTATTCCCGGACTCCAGCCATGCATAGGAATGGTTGGTCCTCGAGACTGTTGGCTTGAATGAAATCGGTCAATGATACCGCGTTCTGCTGGATAAGATTTGAAATCATTTCCGTCGGGGTTCCGGGCAGTTGCGGACGCCTTAACATATTCAGGGGAAGGTCCTTCCGGGCAATCGGCTGACGTGTAAACGGATCGACGAAGACCACAGACAGTGGTCTGAGATCGTAGTTGGTGAAGTCGATCTCGATGGCCGCGCCGATAACGCGCGGCTTTACCTTTGGGCTCGCAAATATGAAGAAAGCGCTCGGGAAGCTCTCCTCGATCAGAAAGCAGCCTTGCATCCTATAGGCATCTGCATATGCGCGGAACCGGCTGATCTCCCGATCAAACTTCGCTCGAGAGACCTTCGGGTCCACAGTTTGGAGTTCAGGCACCTGCGACACCCGCCTTCAAGCTGAGGAACAGGGTTCCAGTGTTGGCGAATCCGAAATCACCGATTTTCTTGTCGGCGTCGAGCAGCGTGCCGGCCTCGTCCTTGAACTCCCAGTTCTCGGCAGGTTGGGCCACGTTTTGCGTGTTCTCAAGGGCTTTGGTGCGAACGACGTGTAGCGGCTGGTTGGGATTGGCTTCGACCTGCGTAGGCTGGCCGTTCACCACGACGATGATTTCGATCTTCCCGGGGCCGCCTCCGTGATTATCGCCCTTACCCGCTTCCTTCGACATTGTCATACTCCAGTGGCTTGCCAACCGGCCCCAAGGCACTACTGCCGACCTGCCGGTGAGCGGGCTGGCGGTCTTTGATCGTCCACTCGGCGCCACGAACCGCGAGCACGTGAAAGACAGGGGATAAGCTACCGAATCGGTGCTAGGGCTTTTTTACGCGGTACTTGAGAGGCAAGTAAACCTCTGGAAAACTGCTGATCACAACTATAATCGATTAGAGCAGCTAAAGTATTGGCGAAATCTTCCATGAGATATTGCGGTATGATAGCGCTGGATATATAATGCTATCTTTGATATCTTCATTGAAGGGAAGCCATCATGGCAAATGTGACCGTTAGGAACCTACCCGACGAGGTGCACCGAGCGCTACGCGTACGAGCAGCAATGCATGGCCGCAGCACCGAAGCCGAGATCCGCGACATCCTAGAAACGACTGTCCGGCCCCCGGAGCGGGTCAAACTCGGCTCTTTATTGGCGTCTATTGCCCATGAAGCTGGAGGGCTGACGGATGCCGAAGCGGAGCATTTCAACCAGCTCCGTGACAAGACTCCTGCTGAACCGATGAGCTTCGAATGATCGTGCTCGACACCAACGTCATATCCGAATTGTGGAAGGCCGAGCCGGACCGCGCTGTGTTGGCCTGGATCGATGCGCAGATGATTGAAACACTGTATTTGTCCGCGATTACGGTGGCCGAACTGCGTTTCGGCTTGGCGGCCATGCCGGCAGGCAAGCGACGCACGATCTTTCAGAATCGCTTGGAAGGAGAGGTCTTGCCGGCCCTCGCAGGGCGCGTTCTTCCCTTCGACTTGGACGCGTCGCGAAGTTATGCGGACCTGATGGCGCAAGCGAAAACGTCAGGCAAGGTCATCGGCAAGGCGGATGGCTATATCGCCGCAACGGCGGTTGCGCATGGCTTTATGGTTGCTACGCGCGATACCAGTCCGTTCGAGGCAGCTGGACTAGACATCATCAACCCCTGGGAGCCGGCATGATCCCGCCGATCTCATTTCTCTATGCGGTATGTTAAACCATAATGTGGCGGCCAGGTTGAACTGTCCGCCGTTGGGCAAAGTTAAAATGTCACTTTGGATACGTCTTCAGCCATTTAGAAATACGACACTCGGCATGTCCACTTGCGCTGAGGCAAGCCCCCGACCGGGCCGGCTGGGCCGGGTTGCAAGGGAAGGGAGGGGGCGGGTGAAGGGCACCCCTTCGGCTTTAGCTTTCTCGGTTTCAATTATTGCGTTCCTGGTAGATGTTGCAGGCAGCTGAATGTGCAGGGCCAGGATCTCGCGATGCTTCCGGAAATCAGGCTGATGGGTGACGTCGATGTAGCCGCGCTGTCGCCACTGTTTCGTGGCATGGTCATGACTGTTTCCTACGCCGAGACCCAAGGAGGGATCGGTCTGACCGCGTCGGGGGCGATGAACCGCAAGTTCGTCCACTGGGCCGCTGTTCACTTCGATTGGCCCGGCCACACGTCGGACGACTTGTACAGCGTCAGCAAGGTTCTGAACGAAGCCGATATGCCGCCGCTTTTGGTCGTCCGCGACATGCTCAAGCACTTGCGGCTTCTTCGGCGGCGAAAGGACGTACTGGTACCAACCCAACGCGGCCGAGACTTTCTGGTGAGACCGCAGGCCTTCTTCGATCTGATCGCGACGGATTATCTTTATGCTTATATCCACTACGGGCAGACGCGGGAGGCTGTCCGCAATCGGATGCGTTGGTGGCACGTCTTTCTCAATCTTATCAACATGAAAGCAGAAACGGGCTGTTCGTTGGACGACCTGGCGAACGAGCTATACCCGAGCGAATCGTACCCGGAGCCAGCAGAAATGACTGTCGAAACCTGGGCGGAAAGGTCGGCGCTCCGCTACGATTCATTCGCCCGCTGTGCTGGTTGGGATTGCTGCACGAAGAGCGCGAGGGGCTGACCATTTGGCAGGGCGGAACCTACCACAAGACACCCTTGTGGGCTGCCTGTTTAAAGCTGGAATCAGACAGGCAATCCGAGTTTATCCTCCATTGAACTGTGCCGGGTAGGGTTGCCCTTGCTCCACCGCACCTTGCTGGGAAAGCGCCTGTCGACGCCGAGCAATGACGGCCGGATCGTTCATAAAATCCGTCCGCTTGCCCGGCTTGCGGCGCCGCGGTTTGTAGCCAATCTTCTCGCTGTTGGTCTTCACGGTGTCAATCGGCGTCCAAAGACGAATTCGGCAGTGCGACAAGTGCCCGTGGAAAGTATCAACCGACCCTCACGATATTCCGCATGGCTACACTGAAACGCTGCATCACGCACTTGCGAGGACGATTGCCGAGCCGGGATCCCTGCACGACGCAGGACATGTGATGGCTTGTCATGAGCACCCACCGGGAGACGAGGCCGACTGCGTAGGCTGGCTCATGAACCAACTTGGTCCAGGCAACAACATCCCACTGCGCCTCAAGGTTCGGTCCTGCGAGAACATAGATGCGGTCACATTGGACGGTCCGCAGCATGAACGGTTTGTGGATACGTTGCCTAAAACCCGCAAGGAACCAGCCGATTAGGTGGTCTGCGGCCGCGACGTGAGCGCTTCGAGATGACGAGAGATCGTAACCGTACCGCGCCGCCGCTTTGCCGCCAACGTGTATGCGATCGCCTGATCCAAATTTCCGATTGGCTAGGTCAGTTGCTGACAACATGGTGGTTCATCGCGGTCGCCACTTCCATTTTCGAGCTAAGCACATAATCTGGGCGCGACGCCGGAGACCGCCACTATGACGACACCACCGACCGAACCCACCTACTGCCTGGCGTTGGTAAAGCCCGGCTCGCGGCTCGCTCGCGAATAGAAGCTGCTGAAGCCGAGCTACGGAATCTACGAGTACGACCGAGCCTTCGGGACGAGGGAGCTGCGTTGGGGTGATGGGTCCTGGCAGGAACTCACCGATGAAGACCATGCCGATCTGATTTTGCTTCCGCGGCTCGGCAAGAAAGACATTGAAGCGCTTTTTGACTACTGAGAGTTCATGAAGCAGCGCGGATCTATCTTAGCGTCAGCTCGCAAGAACTCGGTGCGCCAAACCAACGCTCCGCGCCTTTCGCCCCAGGAGGTGAGCTGGTTTTTCAAAGACCGGATGCCTTGGTAAGATTGACGCGGAAGCGGTCGCGCCGGCGCTGATAGTTGCGGGTCATTTCTGCTGTGGCTTTTGCTTCCCGATTTCAATTGAAGCGGTAAGCTGAAATCTCGGCCTTGATTTTGACCTTACGCTTTTACGCGCCGAGGAAGGGGAGGCTTTCGAAGCCCGGATGCTTGGTGCGATCGATCCGAAATTGGCGCGCCGGCGATGGGATTTGGCCGTACTGGCATGCGGAGCTCTGGACCTAACGCTCGTCGACGGTCGCTTGTCCCAAATTGCTGATGCTGCCGTTGATGTTTGATCTCGCAATCGCCGTGGCAAAAGTGGTTTCACTGAAACCCTTAGGGGAAAATCGTCCGGTGCCTATCGTCTAAACCCAGCCGGCATACGACAATTTCCGGTTTGAAGTGGCAAAGCAAAACCTACATCGGGTGGCAGTGCCGCTTTGACGTTCGAAAGCATTGCGATGCGAGCCTATCGGCCGGCGCAGAAGTGCCGATGACGCCGGCGCGCCAGAGGCGGCGGATGGCAAGACGAAGGCGGTCGGTCCGACGGGTTCGATGAAGCCAGCGCGAACGTCGTTTGTCGCCTCAACTCTCATTGCGGTTGGTGACGGACAGCCTGACGCCGTGTGCCTGCGAGGGGAAGGGGAGAGGCGCCTTAGGCTTTTGCCGCGACAAGGGCGGCCAGCGGCGCAATAGCCTGGCCATCGAGGCCGAGGCGATCACCGAGATAGTGCCAGAACGACAGGCCGAGCTTTTTGCAGGTCTTCATCAGCCCAAGCATGGTGTCGCGCGCCACGCGCCCATCCCGGCTCATCGTGCCGCCGGAGATCTTTCGCTTGGTGACGAAGCTGCGCAGATCGTTCTCCGACGCATTGGTGTGCAGCGGGATATCCGGCCGTTCCAACACCTTGAGCAGTTCGTCCTTCCGGCGAGAAAGACGAGCCAGAAGCTTGTCGAGGTCTTCATAGCCGGTGCGCAGCGAGAAGATGCGCGCGAAGCGTTTGCGGAATGCGGCGGCAAGGCCGGGCGGGGGCTTTCGTTTGACGCTCTTCAGCGCCCGGTAGAACCGCCACACAAGATCCCGCACCGCCTCGACCTGTCGCACCTGCCGCGGCGTTGCCGGCATCAATTTTTGCAGCAGCCGCTCCGCATAGACCCAACACAGAGCATGGTTGCCGACTCGGAACTGGCCGGCATCGTCAGAGACGATCACCGTGTCGCCGAGAAGACCGTGATGGCGGATGGATCCCCAGATGCCGGCTTCTGCGAGCACGCGGACCGCCTGCCTGTCGAAAATGTCGATGCCCTTGCCAGCCAGATATTCGAGGAACGGCACCTGGTCGCAAAAGCGTCGTGGTTCGTGGCTGCGGATTTTGGCCACAAGCGCCGGATCGGCACGACGGCCGTCCAGATAGTCGAAGGCGGCGTCGTTGAGGACATAGTCTTGATAGCTGCCTCTGAGCAGCGACAGGAAGTTCAGCCGGGATTTTGATGCGGTTGTGCGGAAAGCGGTAAAATGCTCAGCCCCGATCTGGGTGGTGTGGAAGCTATCGCGCGCATGCCGGGCACCGGTATCGTCGACGGTGATGTAGGGGGCCGAGACAAGGCCGGCATGCAGCACAGCCGCATCCTCGGCAGCAAAGCCGTCCAGTCCCTGGGTCAAAAGTCGCACGACCTGGCGCTTGGAGACGCTGACGCCGACATCGTTCAGTCAGCCGCGCCATCGTCACCTGTCCTTGCGCGTGCAGCATCAGGCAGAGCCGCCTGAGGTTTGGACCGTAGCCGCCGACGACCCCTTGCGGCAGCGGCGCGAGCACTGTCTTGCCGTCCGGCGTGATCCAATATTCGCGCCGGTAGTGAACGAGCTCAGCTGTGACAATCAGGTCCCGCACATGGCAGCTCTTGGGCGGAACACGGGCGTGCAGGATTTCCTGCCGGCTCACCCGCTTTAGATCGAGCTTCGGGCCGCGCGGTTTCTTCCTGGTCGCCCGCGGCGCGTCGCGTTTGTCATCCGTCGCCTTGTCCATGCCCGACGGGCGAAACGGCGGCCGTGGCGGCAGGTTCTTCAGCCGTGCGATCTCGTCGCGCAAAAGCTGGTTCTCGACCTTCAGGCGGGTGTTTTCCAGCCGAAGCGCCTCATTGTCTTCACGCAGGGCGGCGTTCTCGGCGTGAAGGGTCGTGACCTCCGCTGAAAGCTCCTTGACCTCATCGACCAGACCCGTCACAAGCACGCGCAACGCCTTCAGCGAAAGCGTGTCGGCATGTTCGGGCGAGGCAAGTCGCTTCTTGGCCATGATCGAAAGGAAGCATGATTTGCCCCAAGCGCGGAATCCCACCCGCGGCTCCGACCCTCTACATCGCCCGCTTATGCACAGTTCTCGCAGCGCGTCGATGAAAAGTCCGCCACCCAATCTGCCCCGGTTACCCGCGACCGGTCCAAAATCTCCGCCTGGCGGAAAAATAATATCCGGATCGAGAGACCCAACTACTCGTCGTTGCACACGGGGTGAGCATGACCGCGAAATCGGACTGAAGATGACCGGGCCGGACCTGGCGCGGCAGATGGTGGGGCGCTAGCTCGCGGGGCGGCGCACTTCGTCAAAGCTGCCGGAAGTGATCGAGTCATGGCAAAACCGATCCCTTCGGCCGGCATTGGCCACCAAGACACCAGAGGTCACGCCGCAGGCGGCGCCGCGGATTGTCGGCGAATTGGGCTTGAGAGAAGGGGGAGGTTTCGTGGAAAGGTGCGCTTTAGCTGTTGATAGGTTCACGTGCGCCGGTGAATATCGATTAGAAGTTGAAAAGGCTCTTGAGCGTTTCAGATGTCGTATGTATTCGAGATATTTATAAGCGATCGGCGATAAAGCGGAATGAGTCTCTTAATGGCACATCGGAAGTCAAAATCATCTCAGAGAAAACTTCGGAACCGGTCGTCATCTCTAACCCCGCAAAAGCGCCGTATTCGGGCCTCCAAGGGCTCACACGACACTATCCTGAGTATTCGAAATGAAACTTCCTCATTGGAAGCACTTAGTCGTACTATTCAGTGGACCCTCGCGAGGTACAAGTATCATCGTTACTTGGTATCACTATCCCCGCGGACCCCATCGCAGCTCCCGGACTATGTCCTAGCCGCGAATGATAGTCTAGAAAATGCGATGAAATGGCAGATTGCTTCAATCTCCGCCGTTGGCGGCAAGATCGCCTCTCACAATAAAAATACTTATACCAGCATTGACCAGATCACTGATTACTCCGCCTCCTTGGAAAGGGCAAATGCAGAGATTCGAACGTGCATGTGGAGCTTTTCGTCAGCCTCTCAAGCTCTATTTTCGCTCGCGAGAACGAAAGGCCTCGACGCTCAACGTCGATGGATGCAAGGTAGCCTTTACGTTGCAAATCCTTCAATATCAAACATAATTCTCTATAGCAAAGGAATAGCGTCAGAAGGAGATCGGCATCCATCGGACGTACTTGAGGTATTGAATAGATTTATATTCTCAAAATTTGCCGACGAAGAGCTAAATTTGCTATTGTACTACCTGACATTTAACCCTCTTCTGAATGTCGAGGTGGCATCAAAGCTTTCTCCTCTCCTTCTGTATTTTCCTGTAGTCGATCAGTATGAGTTTCTAGCTAATTTATTCACGTCAGATCAGAGTCTATCCAAACCAGATGTTCTGCCTTTTGGGCGAGATTTTGTCGAGATTCTGTCATCTACTGGAGATTGGCGCGCAAGCCCAAAGGCAGCGCTCGCAGAAAGGGTCGAACCAAGTCGTTTCACTATTCCTTTGCTGAACAGATGGTGCGGCTACCTTCTCGATAGTATTGGGATACTGGATGGAGTTTCTTCGGCGCCCGATCGCGAATTTGACATCGCCTTAGCAAACGAGTTTTTCCATCAGCCACAATCTCCCCGCGCGTATCTGGCGAGCTCCATTTTTGCGATGAAATCCGCTCAGACACTCGCCGACGTCAAGTCGGCATTATATAAACGGGAGATAGCCAACGTACACTTCGAGAAAGTAGAGCAACAAATTGCTCCGCCCGATCAGCGCTTCATTGACTATTCTTTTGCCGCAGTTGCCGCTGAAGTCGGAATTTCGGAGTCGGTATACGAAAATCGGGAACTATTCAGAATTGCTTGCATTTGCGGGATTAGCGAGGGACGCACGCTCGATACGCTCATTCTTCTTTGCGAATATACGAATGCCGATCCATTTGGATCAAGTTACTTTCCTGCAGACCTATTCTCCGCGAGCGTAACTGAAGACGAGGTGGCCAGGATTGGGCATGATCCGCGGGTTGCTATCGGGCTTTCGCGCGTGGCCGCTAGCCTCGGCGATGAAGGCCAAAATCTGGTCTACATCGCAGTTGAACAACATCTCAACGTTAGAGGAATGAGCAAGCCGAGTGAAATTGTGGCTGACAGTGCTGTCGACGTCGCTTTCCTTCGTGAAGCTTGTACCTCGAGCTCCTTAAGGCAATCGCTAGAGTTTTTGTCAAAGGCCGAGATGGAGGACGAACGGATCCAGGTTCTATTCAATTTGGCTCAGGTGGATCCTGCAAATGAAGACGATTACATCGAAGAAGTTCACACAATCATTGGGCAGCAAACGATTGAGGAGCTTTTGCAACGATTCCATGTAGGTAAAGTGCAGTGCGATGAGCAAGCGCTTTCCACATGGGCGCTCATAGAATTGAGTCCGAAGTTCAACCGTCTGAAAGATTTTATCGATGCCGGATTGCCGCCCGTAGAGAAGGACGCTGACATTCAATTTATCGCTCATTTGACGTCGGGAAAATCGGAAACATTTACTTTTAAAGTTCCCAATAATGAGTCGCTCGACATTGCCCGCACGATCTTGGCGGAGTTGAATTCGAAATATGCGTTAGACCCGCGCTATGGCGTAGACTCGTACTTGAGCCTGGGGATGCGGCATGGCGCGGTCGAAGCTCATCTTCAGAGCCCGCTCAGCGCCGAGAATATTTTGACTGCGAAGGAGCCTCTCGGATACCCGGACGATTGTTTCTGGACGAGGTATTTCATCGACAATGGTTTTGAGTGCTACGGCGAGAAAATTGGGCCGGTGCTAGCAACATTTTCGGAGAAGTTTGACAATAAGCTGGAGGCTATCAAGAACGATCTTTTGCAGGTTCGTCGGCCGGACAAACCAGAAGGGCTAATAGTAGCAGATTGGTCAGAGGCTTCGGTTTTGTCGGCTTGCGCAAGATTTGCCGAGGTACCTGACTTTGAAGCCTTCATTGCTGAGTTCACCTTGATCTTTTGGGCGAACGTGGAAGGTAATCTGGCTGCCGCCCGTGAATTCATAGAAAACGTGCTTTCGAACGAGCTAAACGAGTTGCTAGACGAACTGGAGGCAAACGTTCGTCAAGCAACTGGGCAGCAGCGACTGGCGCCTTTCTCAGATGCACTCATGCGCGCACGCCAGGAGCTCGGCAACGCTGTCAACGACGTATCGACATGGCACAATGTGGCTCGTTCTACTGACGTTGAACCACTTGGTCTGGTTGAGATTATTAGCGCTGCCCAGAAGATTGTTTGCCGCCTGTATCCCGATTTCGAGCCAAGAGTAACGTTTTCGGGAGACACCGGCATAACCGTAACTTACTCGCTCCATATACTTATTGAAGTGTTTAAGGCCTTGTTCACGAACGTCTACGCCCATTCAGAAGTGGAGAACCCAGCCGTGGACGTCCACATGGCAATGACGGTTGAAGACGCACTGGATGTTGAATTCGTCAGCGACTGCAATGATATGGGCAAAGCTGAGCGGGCCGCCCTTGATGCCAATGAAAAAATTAGGACTGGGGAATACGAGAAAAAGCTGCCGAAAGAAGGAGGTTCGGGTTTAGCGAAAGTGGCTCGCTCTACTCTGCGAGACGGAAAACCAAACACCGTGATTTCAGTTGATCATTCCACGTGCAAATTTCATGTAAAGATGGCCTTCAAAATAATACAGATATGAGGCTCACCCCGATGAAAACCTTAATCGTCGAAGATAACCCTAAAAAGAGAGCCTCTTTGGTTGAATACTATTCGTCCGAGTTTCCTTCGGATGACCTGGAGGTGACATCTGCTTTAATATCAGGACTGCGGGTCGCGCGAGATACTAAGCCGGAGTTCATTATTCTGGACATGACTCTTCCCAATTACTCGCCCGATGAAAACAAAGGCTCGCGTATCGAGCTGATGCCTTTCGCTGGCCGCGAGTTTGTGATGCGAGTAAATCGAATGTCTATTAAGACGAAGGTGATAATTGTTTCAATGTTTGAGACTTTCGGCGTGGCCCCTCGCTTGATAACGCTCAACAGTTTGGACGCTGAGTTAAGGGACAGATACCCCAATGTCTTTGTTGAGGCGGTTCATTATTCCCAGGCCCAAGCAGATTGGAAAACAGCAATTAAAAATGCACGGCTTAGCTTGGATAGATAAATGCGAATTCTGATCGTTGATGACGAAAATACCAAGGTTGTTGAAATCTGTGGCGTTTTACGAGACGCCCAAATTACAGAGGAGTCGATTACTGTCGCTACGACAGCAGCTAGTGCCCTTAAAGAGCTCAAGGAGAGCTACTTCGACTTGCTAATCATTGATATGTACTTACCTAACCGAATTGGTGAGGCCCCAAGCCTCTCGGGCGGGGTTGATTTATTGAAGCGGATCAACCGTGGGAACGATGTGCAGTTACCGGAACATATCCTTGGTTTAACTTCTAATCTCGAAGCTTTGGCGGCTTCTGAGGAGGATTTCTCCGCGAGATCGTGGTTTGTCGAAGAAGTAGGGCCATCAAAGACCACGTGGAAGCTCCGGCTGATGGAGAAATTGCAGTATCTTAAAGCGCGTGAGGAATATCAAGGCAACCAGTCGAAGAGCGAGATTATCTCTACTCGACCCGAATGCGAGGTTCTGTTTGTTTGCGCGCTACTCGATCCCGAATTGACAGCGTTGCATGCAGTTTCTGGATGTGACTGGGAAGTCGTAACATTTCCCGGTGACCCAGGAATCTATTGGTCAGCTAGCTTGAAATTCGGTGCAAATACGGTGTCGGCGATCTGCGTTTGCTTGCCGCAAATGGGGCTCGTTGCAGCGGGTGTCACGGCCGCGAAGGCAATAACGCTATTCAAGCCCAAATTGGTGGTTATGACCGGCATCTGCGCTGGTCGAAAAGGCGATTGTGACCTCGGGGATATCATCGGTGCGAATCTGACATGGGACTATGGCAGCGGAAAGTTTACTGAAGTTGCCGGTGCGGTTGTGTTCGAGCCCGCGCCGTTTCAAGCCGCCGCTACCGCACGAGTCGGGGGTGTGTTGGCGGAACTTTCCAACGATAACGAGCTATTGCAGAAGCTGTATAAGGAAAGTCCGGGCTATAGACCTGCTAAAGTTCCGAAGTTTCATGTGGCGCCGCTCGCGTCAGGCGCAGCCGTCCAAAATCATAAGGAGTTTTTCTCTGGCGTAGTTACGCAACAGCGCAAGATGTTGGGGGTCGACATGGAAGCGTTTGCCATAGCCTGGGCGTGTCACGAGGCATTAGAGCCTCAACCAAGTTGGCTAGTAATAAAATCGGTCGTGGATTTTGCTGATGGAACAAAAGATAGCCAAATACAATCGTTTGGTTCGTATATCAGTGCATCACTGGCAATTTACGCAGTCGATAGACTGATAAATCGTTGATGGGGTGTCAGTTGCCGGTCAGTCGTCCGGATTCGGTGGCTTCTTCCGGTTCAAGGCGGTCGCCGGTCAGGAGATCGTGCCACCCTAGGCGGGTGCCCCGCTCATTTCGATGGGCTGGCTTTCCTGTTCGCGCGAGGCATTCTCGTGCGGATGATACATAATCTGGAAACAGGGCTCAAAGCTAGGCGATCGTATCCGCTAGCCGCTGCGCAACACCTTGTAGCTACCGGCCGGAGGAAGAAGCGTTGCGCAGAGGAACATCGAGAGCGAGCATTTGGGGGATAGTCCGCGTCATCTTAAGGGAACTCATAAAGCCGGATCATTCTAACTTGGAAGGCAAGGTGAAGTCCGTCGGACTGAGGTCTAGTCGTTGTTCGAAGTTTTCGAACTCGGCGGGGCTAAGAACAATACCATTGCCCCCCACCAGGCCGCCCGTCTGCGGAAGTCCCTGCGCTTGAACATCTGTAAAGCTCGGGATTTGGCCGTCGGGCCAGGCGTCGATGCTATCGAGTTTGATCTGTTTTGGTTCCAGAATGACGCCGAGCAATTTCGGGTCAAGCCGGTAGTCTGACGTGGCAAACATCTCGCGGGCATTTGTGGCATTTGTCTCAATGCTCTCGAGCGAGCCACTCACAACGCCGGTAGGCAGTAAATCCAATGTTTCGCCGTCCGAAGTCTTGAGGTTGCGTGCGATCGCGTTGAACTTCCCGACCGCGACAGCCAATGCCTTAGGATCTTCGAGATTTATCGCCTGCTTCTCTACTGTTGTTGTGACCATCTTCGGCAATGACGAGCAAGTTCTGCCGCCGAACGGCGTCGGCTTGCACTGGAGCTCGTTGACGACCTTAGTCTCCAACGTCCAGTCGGGCCCATAGGTGGCGACAGCCCAATACATGGCCTTTGCCTTCCACCCCGGCACTCCGTTTGCGCGCATGCCGTAGTAGAAATTTCGATGTGTGTCGTGGGCCGTGCGGGATTTGGTCTCGCAGAAGTAGTCGTGGATCACCGATGCCTTGAGATAAGCGCCCTCAAAGGGACCCCCTATAATCGACCAAAAAGTCTGCGGGATCGACGCTCCATCAACTCTCGTCCCCGTGGGCACTGGCCACTTTAGGCCATTAGGGTCATCGAAGCTGAAGTCGCTCGACAGCTCGAACAGTGGACGCGGATCAGCATCGATAAACTGTCCCGCGGGTCCGCTCGAGAAGGTGCCGAAAAATTCGGCTGCCTGGGCCTCGGCGACGCCGAAGCCCAGAATAACTGTGGCCCCCAACAATCGCTTAGAAATTTTCGCGATTTTTCGGATCTCTGCCGGCCAAGCGCTTCCCATGAGAATTACCCTCCTGTCAGGCCGATGTTTCACAAGTTTGGGAGTAGTTGTTGCAGGTCGCTTCTGTTGAGTATCTGGATATTGCGCAGTTGCAGCTCATTGATTGCATCGTTCGCGTTCTTGATCGCGCTTTGCGCCTTGCCCAGACGTCGCCTTGGTCTGCGTTCGTCGCGAGGCTCTTCCTCCTCGTCCTGCACGGCGACGCCAATGGTGACGGTGTGTATGTCTTGTCTCCAATGGGATGACTCTGCGTCAACAGCCACGATCTTCAAATGGTTAGCGGGATCCAGTTCGGCACTGGGAGTGGCCGAGAAGCTGTTTTTAGTCGTGAACTGAATCTCATCGGCAAGTTTGTTGACCTTTGGCTGTCCACTATCAGTGCTGCCAAGAATATGGTCTTCATTCAGGCGCCAAAACGTATCGATTATTTCTTGAAGCCCGATGTATCCGGTTATGGGATAGGCGTAATTTTTTTCGCGCTTGAACTTTCCGTTCTCGGAATAGGGCTCGCACCTCGGGGGATCCGTGAATAGCTTGTAGAAATTATCCTCGACTCTAAAACGCCGCTGATTTCGGCGCGTTCGCTCGTGGGCACCGGAAACACCCAAGTTGAATATTCCACTGCTCCAGGTATCGTTCAGAGTAGCGCCAAGACTGTTTCTGCTGTGCTGCGACATATCGAACTCGAAGTCATAGACAATCGCAGCATTTGCGTAGAGATCGATCTTCTTTCGTGTTGCATTTGGAAGTCGGCTGCGATCGAAGTTCGCGATTGTGTTTGGGTCTTCCTCTATCTGGGTGACAATTTCCGGAGATACGTTGCTGCGACTGTTTTTTAAGTACTCAAGCAGTTCGGACAGGACGGCATCTCGCGCTTCGCACCGAATTCTGGTGACGATCGCATAAGTATTCAATCGGGTGACATCTTCCGGAAGTGGCCTGATAGCGCAGTTCGGCAACAAAGCCGCTGCTGCTGTCAACGCGATCGCATGCCTCATCAGTGCCCCCCGACAAAGACCCGCTGAATTGGTCAACGCTGAGAATCGGCGGCGCTAGCTTTTGCCGCATAATTCCCTCATTAGTCCCCTCTAAATTGTCCGAAATGCCGGATGATGGCAACTTTAAAGTTTAGTGATCAACCTATGATTATGTTTCGCGTGCCGGTCGCCGGCTCTGTTGACAATGAGTTAGTCCAGGCTTGCATGTCGCGTTTTATTGGTGTCTGATGGGTGATCTTACCAGTCCTGCGGGTATCTTGCCCTTCCCTGTAAGCATGGGGTTGTGTCAGTGGGCGGAAGGACCTGGGCGACCATCGCCACGCTTCTGCAGACGTCAAAAATGAACAACGTCGATCCGCTCGCTTAGCTCACGCAAAGGCCCCGATCTTTTCAGTGGCGAGGAGCGATCTAGTTCAGCGCCAACTCTAGCAAAGCACGCCTGGGTTCGTATCGGCTATGTGTCGTGAGGTCTCGAGGCGTGGGATGTGCAGCGGGTGGCCGTCGCAGTTGGTGACGTCAAGGAACTTAACGGATAGATTGTACCTGGTTCCACAAAACACGGGATCGCGCTGCCGCGGCTTGAGGCCCAGTGGCCAGGCACGAGTTCAAAGTGAAGGAACCAACGATTCCCACCCAGAATTTCCGACAGCTCGCGCGATGAGTTTTCTGTAAGCGTCCGGTGAGGCAGCTTCGCGCTGACGGCTCGCCTTTACTTTACCGAAACGGCTCGTGCGACAACTTGTAGTTTGATCGCGTCAAAACAGCCAACACCGGCGAATGCCCAGAACAACGAAACGGCTACTGGATAAACTCCGCGAGGTCGAAGCGCTCCGAGGTGACGGTCGCTCACCACCTCGGGGGATGCTGTCAAGATTCGGAAAGGGTATGGTGGCCTTTCTGCGGGAATATGTCCGTATTCTCGCGTATCATCTCTCCGTGGGGCCGTTTCCCCGCCTCAGTAAAATCATTGCTGCAGTCGGTTTAGCGGTGTCTGGTCCCGGAGTCCTCTACAAGGTTATCGAGGCGATCATTGCCGGCGAAGTCCGCAATCGCGGGGCGGTCATTGCAACCGCAAAAGAAGAACCTTTCGAATTCTACACCATGACGCTCATTGTTGGCTCGGGGGCTGCCTTCGTTACCGCCTTGGGTGTTGCCGCCTTCCTGGTCCTGATATTGAAGGGCCGCCCATCGCGCAGCGAGTGATCTATTGCCGGCGCGACCGATGCTATCGATCTTGATGCCGCATGTTCCACGGGAGCAGTTCTCCGATCCTGTTGATCGGATGGTCGGCGCTGCGGGTGAGGACGTCGCGAAGATAGGCTTCGGGATCGAGACCGTTGAGCTTTGCGGATTGGATGAGCGACAGGATCGCCGCGGCACGCTCGCCGCCCTTATCCGATCCGGCGAACAACCAATTCTTTCTGTTATGCATATCTATACATAACAGAAAGTCATGGCTCTTTGCCGGCTCTGATCGAGGTGCCGATCGCGCCGCCTTCATGGCGACACTGAGCTCAACAACGTCGATCCGCAGGCCTGGCTCGCCGACGTCCTCGCCCGCGTCGCCGACACGCCGATCACTACGCTGGAGCAATTGCTCCCGTGGAATTGGCAGCCGCCGAAGTTCCTGCGAGATCAAGCTGCCTAACCTGCGGCCTTGGCCGGATGGTTACGTCTCAGCGGCTGCAATCGCCGCAGGATGGCGCCCTGACGAGGTCGCCTCAACGTTGGTTGAGGTTGCCGACCACGACATGTTCGCGCTGATCGAAAACCGCGATCTAGCAGCCGATCTTCCCATCCTCCGGTTCCGACCGCGGTAGCGTCTGTCGCCAAGTGCCGGCAGGCGGCCCGAGCCGTCACTGATTTATGGTGGCGGCAGCAACAGAGTTGGCTGGCCTTGATCGTCAAAGAATGAAACCGCGTTCGAGGCTCGTTGCTCTCGCCAGTATCGTTCGGATTGTCGCGGTGCTCCAACGGTCGCGCCGACTGTCTGAGGGCTGGCAATCCGTTGCGGCCCGGACTCAATCTGCGGCTTTGAACGCGCGGTATCGCGAACTTCCTGCGGAATCGGAATAACGCGCTGAGACAGGTGACTAAGGAAAGTGGTCTCGCGTATCGGAAGCCCTCGGCTATTCTCTCGCCTTGTCAGTCTGCGTACCTCAACACTCGGAGCGTCGTCGCCGGAGAGTTGGAGGGGTTGCCTGCGCAAGAACTCATCCATAACCAGCCTGGCACTGGCACTCACCGGCGCTCGGGGCAGCTGGACCTTCGTGTGACCATACCGGCCGCTGACACTGGCAGGCCGCGCGAAAACCAAACGCTCGTTTTGCGATCCGTCGGGCCGGACGCCGAAACCGGGATTGTCTTCCACTCCCACGACGGTAAGCCACGTCGGTTCGGCAGGGCTTAGGCCCTTGAACCCGAAATAGGGCCCGACGGCGCTGCCAGCGCGAACATACGCTTGAAGGGCAAGATAACTCCGGTGAAACTTCTTTTTCTCGCGCTCGCCACGATGTACAGAAGACATGGCTTGATGAAGCAGCGATGCCCCTATCGAAAAAACGGGAAGCCCGCGGCTGAGTGCAACGTCTATGCTTTTCCGGATTTCGGCTTCTGCCACCCCGTCCGTCATTGTGCCGAGTGCGGCGTCGAGGATCGCACCGTCGGCGATCTGAGGGAACCAGTTCATGAGGTTCCGCACCCAACCTCGGCGCGCGGCCAGCTTTTTGTTTCGCAGGAGGAAATAGCCCGCCGCAACGGCAGATATAGGATCTCCGACTTTGTCCTGGAGGAACCGATCCGCGATCTGAAGGGTCTCGGCAAGTTGATTGGCCTCTGCAATCGATCCATCCGACAGGTAGGTGAGGATGATTTCGTTGTCCGGAATGTCGCGCGCTATTGCTATGTCGATGGTGTCGCTGTCGTTGCCAGCGCTTCGGGTCAATGCCACGCGGACCCTCTGCCCAGGAGGCAGGGCCACCAACCGCCATCCAACGTGTTCGCCGCCGACCTGAAGCAGATGGGGGTTGTTGGGGACGGGGATCATGATTTGCTGGACGCCGGTCCTGTCGCTCAACCGTTCCTCCACCGGTAGCGGGCTACTTTGCCATCGATCGTCCACCAGCGACCACAGCGTCATCCAAACTTTGCCGATCGGGGGAGCCTTGGCAGGGTCGTCGCCAGACATCTCGACCAGATGGTCGAGTGACTGGAATGGCGTGACCCACTCCAGCCAATCCGTTGGAGCCGTCTTGCCGATATCGAAAGTCGCATCTCCTTTATCAACTTGCCGATTGGCGATGGTCTGCATCGAGCGACCGTCGGGGAGCATAGCTACAACGTGGAGGCGATCGGTTTGATCGCGACGGCGCTCGTCAATCGTTACTTTCGCGGATCGCTCTGGCGAAGCAATGCCAGAGGCCAGGAGGTCACCCTTGGACGAGAACACGTTGAAGGGAAGCGTTAGTAGGTTAGTATCCTTCTGCGACCCGGAAACAATAACCGTTAAATCCATCCGACAATCCCCTCAGTCGACTTTGATGAGGCGACGAACTGCAGCGTTCGTCAGTAGTTTTCGATTATAAATCTTCTCCGGAAAGGACGTGGGATCGGTGGAATTCGTTCCATAAGTCCATTCTCCGTGCTCCCTGACGAACCGGACCGGGCCGGTTGCGAGAGGCTTTGTATCCCTGACGAGAGCGGTGTCTTCCATGAAGGCTTGCGCGATGGGGCGGAAACCTTGCGGTAGCACGTCCAATTCAAGCATCACCGACGGGCGTTTTGACAAGACGTGGAGAGGCACGGTCCAGTTGCCGTCACCCTCGGTTTTTCCGATTTTTTGGCGATCTGCCATGCCCTCGGGTTGGAGGAACTCGAGAAATTCCGATATTGCGGCACGTAATCTTGCCACGTCGACGGAATAGCCGTTGCCACTCGGATGCTCGACCCCGCAATGTCCTCGAAGCGCTGACAAAAGGGCCTGTGTAAAGTGGGCAACTCCTCCGTCGGGCGCGTAGGCCAAGCGGTTCGCTGTTGTCGCCCGGACGATTGCCCAGTCGGTCGTTGTCAGCGCGCCTCTCCGCGACCCGCCGATAAGCGCCTTCGGATCCTCAAGCTGGTTTATGATCTCCTCGCTCAACTCCATGCAAGCGTCGATGAAATAGAAGAGGCTCGCCTTGGACTTTCGGAGCGTGGCCTGCACCGTCATCGTCAACTGAAAGACGGCATTCCAAATGTCGGCTTCATCTTCACCGAAGTCATCTGCGACCAGATATTGTGTCTCGCCGTCGCTAATCCCATGGCCGCAGAAATAAAAGACCCCCCGGCTCTGGGGATTGAGTTTAAGGCGTTCGAGCCAGGCGACATAAGCGGTCTTGAGGTTTGCGATTGACGGGCGCGTGGTCTTAACCTTGGTGCCGAACGGTGTGTCGTAGGAACCATTTGGCGATGCGAGCATCACGAGTGAGCCGAGAGGGGCATCCGCGTTAGAGAACGCTTCGCTCGGGTCTTTCGCCTGACCGGCTGGCATCGCATCGGATCCGGTCAGAAACCAGTCAGCGACGGCGACCACGGAGATCGGCGGCGACGTGAGAGACGGCAGGCTTCCATATCCCGCAGCCGCAAGGCTCGGATACTCGCCGCAACCGATCAAGAGGACATGCGTCGCGGCGACGGTCGGATCGGCTTTCACTGCCGTGGATTCGAAAACGATGCTCATCGATATGTCTATTCCGACCGCCATGCGCCCCGAAACCGCCATAGCCCGTGTCGTACTGGAAATCCTTGACGCTCTTGTAAATACCCTCGGCACTGAACGAGAAAACGTCATTGGTGTCGAAGACGTTCAGCCACTTTCCGACATTCGGATTGGCGGCAATGCGATCATTCTTCGGATCAGTCGGCATCCCGGGAGGTAGCGGTCGACTATAGAGCGCCATCTCATCGAACAAACCGACCTGTGAACCGATTGTTGCCAGGTAGTCGACTTTCAGATCCGGAGCGAAATAGGAAAGAATATCGTAGGTGATGACCCCACCAAGGCTATGACCGACGATGATAAGCTTGTCGTCGCCCTCCTGCCGGGCGGCATCAGCGTTACGGAACGCCTGTAGAACCGCCCTAACAATCGGGCCGGGCGCCGCCGCGGTCCCGCGATTTTTGAGGTAGACGAATACGTCGCCCAGGAATCGCGACGCTTTCTGATGCGCGGATTTCCGCCCCAGCGCCAGCAACCCTGCTGTGGTTGCGTCGGCAGGTGCCGACCCCAGCCTGGCCAAGGCCTCCTTGGTCGAGGCGAGCCATCCACTCAAACCGAACGTTTCGAGCTTTTTCTCGTCTGCCGGCAGTTCCGCAATGCCTCTCAGCAGTGCATCGAGAAATTCCTCATTGGATAGCGGCTCGGCTTTCAACGCCCATGCCGGCGCGGGATATTTCTCGATGTAACGCTGTGACGCCTGATACGCCGCTGCGATCTTCTCAATATTCTCGGGAGAATTCGCGGTCGCGGCTGCAGCGTCCCAAATAAGATCGACGGCATCCGCAAACGATTGGTCGCGGCTCACCTTGCCAAGAATAACGGACTTTGCGCCAAAGGACTGTTGAACCTCATGAAGCCAGAGGTCGATTTCATTTTTCTGCGCTCCCAGCGCCAAGGTCTCATAGCCGCCACCTGGCAGCGACACCTGGTTCCAGAGGAACTTGACGCCGTCTCCGCCCCAATAAGGAAAGCTGATGTGCACCTTGGCCGGGTCGAGCCCGAGCGGCGCGGCAAGCAACGTCTTCAAGAATTCTTTTTTGCGCGCGACGTCGTTGTCAAAGCCAGCATCTTCCTTGCGATTGTTGACCCCATGGACGAACACTATTGGCAAAACGACCTCCCCAACCAATTCTGATGCCTTGAATCAGTTGTAGCCGAGGCCGCGTTCGCCCTCAAAGGGAAAATTTTGTGGTTTTTTGCGTAAGGGGGCAGCTTACCTGTCAACTTGCGGAGTCGCCAAGGCGCTCATGAGGTCATGGGAAATCGCGGTGACGACAAACAATGTTGGAACGCTTGCGACTGCGACAGCCACATCGATTGCGCCGAGCATCTTCAATATGTAACCGCGCCTTGCATTGCACTCGTCCCATTCGTACACCATCGAGAGATCCTTCACTCGCTGAGCGAATTGAAGCAAAAACATGTGCCAAAAGTCGAGTGCACAAATGACACTCGCCGGGGGATCAAACGATCTCGAGTGAGAAATCGTCTAGGATTTGTGCGACTTCATCGCGGAAATCCAGCAACGGTCCGGAAGACTTCACGTTGAGCTTGGGGAGCGCCCGATCGAAAAGGGCGGTATTGGCTTCGCCATTTAGGCGGGAGTCGTAGATGATCCCGTCCGGTTTCTCGTCGTGGAGCCAGAGTGCTCGTGACCATTGCTTCCCGAGTTCATGCGAAGCGGCACGGGCAGCATCGGTCGGTATGCGCATGCGCAGCATTCCGTCGGAGCGCAGGTCCGCGAGCAGCAGAGGTTGGTTGATTTCGACCGACGCGCAAGAAACCTCCTGAAGTTCTGCAATACCGATAGGAAAAGAGCCTTTTGAACCGACGGCGCGTTCGCGCAAGATCGCTTCGGCAAAGCAGACCTTTATGCTGCTGCCAAAATAAACAACGCCGAACCGGTCGGGAGGAGACAGGGTTGCGCGCTTCGCAAAAACTGGACATTGATTCCGCTAAATCCCGGACAGCAATTTCATTAAAGTCCGGACAGTTTGATGCGGTTGGTCCTCGGCAGCCTGGTTAGCATCAGGGCTGATTGATTTCGCCGTTTTCTGCCCCAGTCAAGAGGGGTGCGCTTTTTTGCTTTCGCATGCTCTCGCCCCGGAGGGTGATGCGGTGAGCATTGTGGACGATACGGTCGAGTATGGCGTCGGCGACCGTGCTGTCGGCAATAAGGTCGTGCCAGCTTGCCACGGGAACCTGAGCTGTGATCAGGGTGGACTTTCGCTGATAACGCTCCTCGACGATTTCGAAGAGGTGAAAGCGCTGCTGATCGGAGAGCGTATGGGTTCCAAAGTCATCGAGGATGAGGAGCTGGACGCGGGTGAGCCTGTCGATGAGGCGGGGGAAGGAGCCGTCGAGGCGGGCAAGCGCGAGCTCCTCGAACATTCGGGGCACGCGCACATAGAGCACGGAGTGACCGAGCCTGGCCGCTTGCCTGCCGAAGGCACAGGCCAGCCATGACTTGCCGGTGCCGGTGTGGCCGGTGATGATCAGGCCCTCGTGGGCGGTGAGCCATTGCCCCTGGGCGAGCGCCATGGTGTTGCGCCGGTCGAGACCGCGGGCGGCGGCGAAGTCGATATCTTCGATACAGGCCTGGGCAAAGCGTAGCTTGGCGGAGGCGAGCCGGTTACGGATGCGCTTGTCGGCGCGCAGGGTGACTTCGCGGTCGAGCATCAGTCCGAGCCACTCATCGCGGCTGAGCTCATTGGTGCCGGACTGCTCGGTCAATTCGCGCCAGGCGGCGGCCATGCCCGTCAGCCCGAGGGCCTGCATCTGGTCGAGGGTGGGGTTCGTCAGCATTCTTGCTTCCTTCACTGGTAGTAGGATCGGCCACGGATATTGGTATGCGCAGGCGTGGGGGCCGCGTGTTCAGCCTGCGGTCTTTCCCGGTCGAGGCCGGATTTGAGGATGGAGGCGACGGAGGAATAGGTGATGGCATTAATGGTGAGCGCCCGCTCACAGGCCGCCTCGAGGCGCTGGGATCCATAGCGCGGCGCCAGCGACAGAATGCCCATGGCCGAGCGGTATCCCTGTTCCGGATGCGGCCTGTCGCGCATCATGCGTTCGACCAGGATGGCGGCATTGGGGCCGATCTGGGTCGCACGGCCGATCAGATTGGCCGGCGTGGTGTTGGCATAGCGCTGATGCGCCTTGGGCATATGGTCGTTGACGGTGACGTGGCCGGAACGCTGGGAGCGGCGAACATGGCTGGCGACACGCTGGTGGTCGTGGAAGATCTCGACCACCCGGTGGGTGAGCCGCACCTGGAGGGTGCATCCGATCAGCCGATGCGGCACCGAGTAGAAGGTCTTGTCGACCTCGACATGATAGTCCGGATGGACCTTCGCCGACTTCCATTCCGCATATTCGAACGGTATCGCCGGCAAGGGCTTCAAGGCTGGCCGCTCGATCTCCTCGAACAGCTCGCGGCGGCTTTTGCCGACATGGCGCATCGTCCGGTTGTTCAGGTCCTCGAGCAATTCGGCAATCGCCGTGTTGAGGGCGGCAAGCGAGAAGAAGGTACGGTTCCTGAGCCGGGCCAGAATCCAGCGTTCCACGATCAATACCGCGCCTTCGACCCGGCCTTTGTCGCGCGGTTTCCTGCTGCGGGTCGGCAGGATCGTGGTGTCGTAATGCTCCGCCATGGCGGCGAACGTCGCAGTCAATGTCGGCTCGAACCAAAGGGCCTTGGCCACCCCCGATTTGAGGTTGTCGCACACGATTGCCTTGGTGACCCCACCATAGAAGGTCAGAGCACGCACCTGACCGTCGATCCAATCCGGCAACTGCTGGCTAAAGCTGGCATGGGCGAAGGTCAGGTTGGAGGCGCCCAGCACCGCGACAAAGATTTGGGCCGGATGGATGACACCGGTTGCCGGATCGATCACCGGCACCGTCGGCCCGGCATAGTCGGTCTGCATCACGGCGCCCGCCGCGTGCCGATTGCGGAACGCTACACTGGTGCGCTGCCGAAAGGCGGCAACCTGCTCGCAGAACCAGGTGAAGCCGTAACCATCAGGATGGCTGGCGCGGTATTCCTGCCATAGAAGCGTCAGCGTCACGCCTTTGCGCTTCAGCTCCCGAACCACCAGCGCCCAGTCCGGCTCGCTGAGATCGCGCGGCGGTCGACCGGCTCGGCCGAACAGCCGCCGCTCCAGCTTTGCATCCTCGTCCGCGCCGATTGGCAACGGCCACGAAAGCCCGGCTTCCCGAGATCGCAGCAAATAGGTCGATACCGAGCTCTTGCCGATCTTCAGCCGCTCGGCAATCTCGCGCACCGAAAGACCCTCTTCATGGGTCAGGCGCAGAATAGTCCGGATATCCCTCACTGTCGTTCGTCTTGCTTGCTTCCGTCTCGGCATCGGCCCCTCTCAACGTTGTCGTGAGAGGCCTAACCAACAAGACGGCGCAGCCGCGAACCAACCCGTCAAACCGCCGCCGGAAACTGTCCGGGATTTAGCGGAATCGCTGTCCGGGAATTACTGAAAACTGTGTCCGGAGATTACCGGAAATCCTGTCCGGACTTTGCCGAAACCCGCAGCCGGCAATGATCCCATCAAGGAAGGGATGAGCGTTGAGGCCACTATCTATAATGCCTATAACGGGCGCCGTCTGGTCGACCGTATTGAGGGGAGGGGCCTCAGCAAGGACCATGTCCATCGCTTCGGCCGTGACAATGCCAGGCGTTGGCGGAAGGTCCACAGATGCTACTTCCTCGATCGTCAACAAAGTCCGGACCAACACGCCGTTCAGGCGGGCGCGGAGCATTGTGATAGAAGGACCGACATACTGGTCGAAAACCTCAGCCCCACGCGCCTCGATGTAGCGAACGATGTCGTCGAGCTTGCGCTCGCGAAGACGTCGCTCACCGAGATCCCATATCTCAATATCAATGAGATAGGCTTGTCCATCTTGGAAATCGGCCATTTCAACAAGGCCGTCTTCGCGGAAACGAATCCCAATGCGGTCACGTGGCTCGACCGACCCAATGGTTTCGATGCCGCCTATGAAATTGTTGTAGGGGGCGTTCTTTTGGCCCGCGGGCGCGCCGCGTTGGTAGGCATCCAGCCGCGTTCTGAACTCTGCCATCTCGTCGTTGGATGCGAACAACACTAGCGTTCGGTCGGCGTCGCTGGATAGGACCGTAAGTCCGAGTTGCTCCCAGTCTGCTTCCTGCAGTGCCCCCGTCATCTGGACGCGGAGGATCAGCGCTGGATTTACGAATTCCGGCTTGCGTCTCCGGCGTTGCTCGTCTCGGGCAGCGTTTAGCTCGTCTCTGAGCTTTGCACTGTGCCGGGGACCATCTCTGTCAGGCGGCGGACTACCTCCGCCGTGCTTGCGTCGCTCAAGCTGTTCTGGAAGTCTGACGAGCTCGAGATGGTCGTACTTGGCCACGGCGGCCTCAGATCATTGGTGCAAGACGGGCTTGTCCGGCACGCCGCCGCGCCTCGTCCTGAAGTGCACGGTTGAAATCCCGCTCCTGGACTTGCTTGCGACGCTCTATGATCATTGCTTTGATCGCCTGAGTACAGACACGTTCAATTTCGGCGAAGGAATAGCCCTCGAGTGCAGCCGAATTTCGGGCCGGGTCGAACGCGACGGGGACATTCTTGAACTTGAGCTTGAGGAAACGACCGATCATCGCGGCTTCGGGCCTGTCAAACCAAAGGACCTCATCGAAACGGCGCCAGATAGCCGCGTCGAGAGAGCGGTCGAGGTTCGTCGCTGCGATCAGAAAGCCCTTCGGCTGCATGTTGTCGATAAAGAGCAGCAGGCTGTTAACGACGCGACGAAGCTCGTTGTGCTCGCCACTGTCGTCTCGGGTCCTCGCGAGGGCATCAAACTCGTCGAAAAACAGGACGCACGGCTGCTTCCGTGCGAACTCGAATGTCTTTCGGATATTTGTCGCCGTCTCACCAAGGTAGGAAGAAATGAGGCGATCAAGCTTCACCCGGAACAGTGGGAGTCCCAGTTCGGCGGCGAAAATTTCCGCGCAAAGCGTCTTGCCGCAGCCAGGCGGTCCGCAGAAAAGCATTTTCGAGCGGACCTTGAGACCGTGCTGGCGGATCTCATCTGCCCGACGAAATTCTTTTACCAGGCCAAGTAGCACCCTCACGTTGGCGGCGCTCAGCACGATGTCGTTGCGATTATGTTCGGGTTCAATACGCTCGACGAAATCTGCGGCAGCTTCGGGGAATGGGATGAGGGGGGCGAGAGCTTTCGGCGCAGACTGTGTCCGCTGAGGACCAGCCTCAAGCGTTTTCCGCAATGTCCGTGCCAAGACGCGGTTGTTTTTTTTCTCTTCCTCGTCGATGATCTGCTCGGCAACGGCGCGAAAATCCTCATCGCGCCCGTAGCTAGCCAGCAATTTTTTCATCAACTCGCCGCGTGCCATCTGTCGTCCGTCTATTCCCTTATGCTCGAATCACAGCTCGACATTATCCTGTCAGGATGATGCTACCACATGATTTAGACAATAACCTTGGTACGGATTTAGTTTTGTCGCCAGCGAATTCAGCTTGTGCGAAGGGATTGTCCACGTCGTTCAACAAGGTCGAGGGCAGCTTTTCGGTTTTTCGTAACCGGCTCGATTTGATGAGCGAAACGCCCGGAGGGGGCGCAGTCGCTCCCGCGGCTCCTTCGGGCCACTATATTGCCGCTCCTGCGGCTGCTTTTTTCCCAGCCTTTGTGTGACGCGAATTCCCGCTGTCGCTTGGCAGTTAAACGTGAGAATGCGGCTGTTTCGGCCAGGTTTGGCATTTGAAGATGAGAATCCGACCGACCGGATTCTCAAATTAGCTGCAACTGCGAAGACGTCATCGATCGGCATGTATGGGTCATGATCTCGTCGATAGCGTTGCTGAATCGCGCCTTGTTCCCACCCATCATTTGGCCACGCAGCATTTGGAGCATCTCGGGTCCGGCCCGTTCGACGATGGCCACTCCGGCCAGCAGAGCTGGTCGTAGATGCAGCGGTAGGATCGGGCCTCGAGAGTGCCTTCGTCTGGGAGCGGGAAGGCGATTGGCCAGCTCTTTGAGAGCATGAGCGACAACTCTTTCACGTGCACTGTGGTAAATCGTGGCTACAAAGGCGGCCGTGATGCGCACATCACGGTTCACAACAGCAAGGGCAGCCGTCATCACTTCGGCGACATCAACTACTCATGGCAATCCCATAGCGAGTCAAACACGTCAAACGGTCACGTCAAAGTCGACGCAGACGAGTACAACATGTTCCTCTCGCTGAACGATTTCATGAGCAGCGAGAAAAAACGCTATGACGCGAAACAGGTCGCCGACGTCCTCTGGCTCGAATTCACCAATCAGGCAGGGATCGAATATGACTGAGGTGAAGCGTTTCCAATGTCTAAACTGCGGTCATCGCTTCGAGATTGACGTGTTGACGCCGGATGAGAAAAAGGAGGCAAGGAGGAAAGACGAGCCGGTCTACCCAGTGGCTTGCCCGCAATGCCGGCGGACCGATGTAAGGGGTGGCTGGGGCTAGGCGCCGTTCAGGCCTCGCCGATAAACTGGATTGGGAGGTATAGCTTTGGAACCCCCGAGGAGGAGGTCTCATTGTCGAACGATGCGGAACCTGAAGGAATTGGTGCTATCGACCAGCTCTACGACATCTTAGAGATGCTCGAAGAAGATATAAAGGATCTAGAGGGAGCGAGGCGAGAGCGCGTAAACGTCTTCTTGTACCAGGGCATCTTTGAGGCGATCAGTTTTTTGGACGAACTCGGGATGGCTGGTCGGATAGGTCTATCTGCGATGGAACTCGATAAATTCCAACGCATGTCTGGCACAATCGACAACGCGGTCCTTCGTCAAATGACCGGACGCTTGAAGAGTTTATTGCGGGAGGCAAACTGCCTCTATGACCGATAATGGGGGCGCAATGCTGCCGTTCACAGACTTAAGGGACTTAAGAGTGGACGTCGCCTTCGGGGCGGACAGGATCCTGCTCCCACGAACCCTGCACGGCTTGTTGCTGTGATGTTCACCTTTTGGGCCAGGAAGATCGCATAATGTATCGACTGGCACTTGCCCAGCTTCCCCGGGGCTGGCCGCTCTTTTTGAATAACTTAATGTTAGCCGTTTGGCGATCAGTAAGCTGGTATGGTGGGCCCGGCGGCAACCAGTCGGTCATGACGCCGACGGGGCGCTAACCAATTAACTACAGGTCCCACCAGGACGTTTCAAGCACGGAAAAACCGATGGATCAGTCGCGTAGCGGGATGCTTTGAAGAAGTGTTTTGAACCTTGACGCACCAGTGCGGTTCATCGATAATCAAAGTGAACCAAGGAAGGTTAGATCCCATGACCGCTGCGTTTACCGTGCGTGTAAAAGATGAAACCGCGAGCAAGCTGGACCAGCTCGCTGAGAAGCTGGATCGGTCCCGCTCTTATATGGCTGCAGAGGCCATCGAAGCTTTCGTTGAGCAACAGGAATGGCAGCTTGCCGAGATTGAAGCCGGGTTGACCGAGGCCGACCGGGGTGAGTTCGCCAGCGATGAAGATGTGGCGAAAGTCGTCAGGAAGTACGTCAAGTCTGCCCGCCAATCATGAGTCGGAAGCGTATTCGTTGGACGCTGCGGGCGTTGCGGCGACTTGATGAGATCGGCGCGTATATCGAGAAAGACGATCCGGATGCGGCCGCTCGCGTCGTGGCGCGGATTGGCACTGCCGTGGATGCGTTAGCGGAGTACCCTGCCAGTGGGCGGCCTGGTCGTATCAAGAGCACGCGCGAGCTCGTGCTGGCCGACATTCCCTACATCATTCCCTACCGCATAAGTCGAGACGTCGAGATCCTCACCGTCATGCACGCTCACCAGCAATGGCCGCAGGTTCTCTAGTCACGACCAACAAAACGCGTCGGCACGATGAGCGATGAATCCGCTCATCAGCCTGCCCGTTTATGTAGAAGCAATTTCTGCGGCGGCGAGCGCAGTGGCTGCCTTTTTAGTGATCGCTTATGCCGTGTACCAAGTGTCGGAAAGCAAGCGTGTGTGTCGACGCCAGCATAACAATGTCTTTGATCGGTCATGCCTTCTCCCCGTTTGAGCCTACGAGCCACCGCGATCTTCGCCGATCCCTGTACTGGCGCTCGGAAAAGGCACAGGTCCGGCGCGAACTCCCCACGGGGCATCGATCACGGCCAATCCGACGGGGCACGCGTCCCCCAGGTGCTCGAAGCACGGGGCGATGGGTCGTTCCCGACTAGACTAATCGGCTCGGTTCGGGAAGGCTACGCCAATTCGGGCCGTCGCCCATGGTGCAGAGAAGTTCCGCTACGCTTCACGTGGCCACACACTGCGAGCATCCCAAGAACCGCATGAGAAGGGTGGGGTCGGCGGTTATGGTGTGGTCGCGACGCTCCGGCTGGGGCAGGGGGCAAGCGCATCGGTATCCGTGCGGATATCGGTACGCAGCCGATCGAAGAGGCACCATCCTGGTCTTCTCGAGCCGAAATCCGGGCGCCATGCACGCCTAGGGCCATGACGGGCACACGACGATCCTGTTCGCCGCGGCCCGCCACCTCGCCGAGCACGGCAAGTTCAACGGCACGCTGACGCTGATCCTCCAGCCGGCCGAAGAAGTCGGCGCCGGTGCCCGCAAGATAATCTAGTACCGGCTGTTCGAGCCGTTTCCGGTAGATGCAGTCTCCGGCCTGCACAACTGGCCTGGCGTCCCGTCAGGACAGTTCGGTTTCGTCGAGGGGCCGGCGATGGCGTCAGCGGACCAGGCGCTGATCCGCATCGTCGGACGGGGCGGGCAAGGTGCGGCACCTCATGAGGCGGTCGATCCGGTGCTTGCGCCTCCTTAATCACCGTCATGGCTGAGCCGGAAGGGGCGCCACTGGGATATCGCGTTTCGCCTCACCTCTAATCGCCGTCGGATGAAAGTTCGAAACGGATACACTCCCGGCCGGCGGCGACCGTGGCCGGTGCCGTTCGCTCATCCAGCACGATGTCGAGATGGTCGTCCTTGCGCTGGCTCATGGCGGTGTCTCTCATGCTCGCTCCATCCGTCGCATCGGTCGACGGCCTTGCGTCGGATCGGACCGAGGCAGCGCGCGCACGCCGCCGCCTGCCGCGCGTTCAGGCGGGCGCATGCTGGCCTCCCCCCGCAGCGTCGCTGCGGTAGCGGCTGGTCGAGGTCTGGTAATAGTGCGCGCGGATGGCCGCCATGGCCTCGATCAACGGCCCCCACGGCGCGGGAAACCGTTCTTCCGCCATAACCCGGTGCAGCATGCGCGTATGGCCGGCCAGTTCGTCGTTGAGGAACTCCACCACAGGCATAGCCGGATAGCGCTCCAGCAGCAGGATCGCCGCGTTGTCGGCCTCGCCGGCCGACCTGTCCTTGTCGCGTCCATGCAGATCGTTCTGCAGGCGCCCTATCGCCGAGATGAGCCGCAGGACCTGGCGAAACGCCGGACGCGCGCGCAAGGTCGCCATGTCCAGCCCCCACAGCAACGACAGGCAACAGAACACGTTTGCGTAGGCGATCGAATCGATGCCGTTGTGCAGGTACTCGGCGTAGGACCAGCGTTCCGCCGCCCCTGCCGCCTGCGCGTGTCCGGCGCGCAGCGCCGCGCAGTAGCACCGGGTATCGTCGAGAAGCTGAGCATAGTCGCGACGATCGTAGGCGAGGGCGGCCAGCGAAGCGCGCAGCACAGCGCAGCCCTCGAATCCGGGGAGCGCGCACGGCACGCCCTGCCCCAGCGCCTGCTCCACCGCGGCGAGCTGCTCCGGCGCGATCAGGTCAAGGTCGTTGCAATCGTCGAGCCAGAACAGCAGCGCCAGTTCGCGATAGAATGCCACGATCAGCGTTTCGTCCTGCGGATCGCGACCGGTGCGGGCGCTGGTGTCGCGCAGGCTCGGGTGGATGCGCTGCAGGATGTACTGGCCGCCCCTGACGGCTTCCGCGGCATGCTCGTCGGCGAACCCGGTCAGGGAACGCCCCCACTCCAGCACCTGCTGCAGCCCGCGTTCGGTCGGGATCATGGCGCCGCTCCTGCTCCCTCGGCCGGGACGCGCGGCCCCCAACGAAGCGCCAGCCACAACCCGGCGAGTTCGGCCACGCGCACGACCCGGATGGGGCAATACAGTTCCTTGCCGATCCACAGCGGCATCTGCGGCAATGCAGGCGCCGCATGGCGGGCGAGCATCCACTCCAGCGCACGCGCCACCGCCTGCGCGATGCGCCGGCGCCCTGTCGGCTCTTCGCTCCCGTCCATCACGTGCAACGCGAACAGCGCATAGGCGGTTTCCTCGAATGTGGACGCGCGACCGGCGCCCCAGCCGCCGTCGTCGCGCTGCGCCTGCAGCAGCGCCGCCAGCGCGCGCTCGTCGCGCCACTGGGGCTTGCCTTGCGCCAGCGCAGCGACGGCATGCGCGGTGGGATACAGCCACGAAACGTGCCATTTTTCATTGTCCCATAGACCGTGAGGGTTGCGATTGGCCTCGACGTAGGCGCTGGTGCCAGCGGCAGGCTTTCCCAATAGTCGCAACGCATGCAGGGCATGGATGTTGGTCGACACCGAGGCGTTGCGCTCGCCGGGGAAGGTGACGAACAGCTCGCCGATTTCGAAATGGCGCAACGCATCGACCGCCGGGTCGCGGCCTGCAAGGCGCAGGACGCACAAGGCAACGGCGGTGTCGTCCGCATCAGCCGCGAAGTGCAAGGCCGGGCCCAGACCGCGCACGCCCAGGCGGGCGTCGAGCTGCGCGACGATCACGCGCACCGCCTCGTCGAGCGCGGGATGCGCGAACAGCCCGGCCAAATGTAGAGTGTACAGCGACCAGCATGGCTCGAACACATTGATCGGCCAGACGTTGGGAACGACACCTTCGATGCCGCTGCGCGTCGCCCGCGATGCCGCCTGCAGATACGCGTCGGCGCGCCCGACCTGCGGCGTGCTCCCCTGTGTCACGGCGTGCGCACGCCACGCAGCGGTGGCCGCCGGACTGATGCCGATGCTGCCGTCGTCATCCGGGCATGCGGCGGTTGGCCACGTCCCCCAGGCCTCCCAGGAGTGCAGCAACGGATGGCCGCTCGGCAACGTCGCCACCGCCCCCAGCTTGACCAAGCACGCTTGCCGCAACGGCAACAGCGCGGGGTGGCGCGGAAACGCCACGCCGCCCAACAAGGATGCGGCCTCGCCGCACAACTGCGGCAGGATCAGCTCCGCGCCGATCGGCGCGTCTTCCGGCACCGCATGCGCGTAGGGATCGGCCTGGCGCTCGAGGAACCGGGTTGCAGCCTGGACTGCGTCGGCAGCGCCGGGAAGAGGATCGGCACGCTGCAATGCCAGCAACGCCGCCCACGTGGGCGCATGGCGGAACAGCGGGAAGTCCGCGCTTCCCCATCCGCCATCGGCCTGTTGCTGCGCGAGGAGCCACGCGTATGCGTCCTGCCGACCGGTGACGTTGCCGCCAAACTGCAGAGCCCGCGCCGTGTCGTAGACGGACGGACCGACGCTGCCGCCGTCGCTCATCTCGCTCAGCAGGTGGCGCAATTCGAAAAGGATCTGTTCGGACAGCGCATTCACGGGGGATGTTCCTTCTGCAGACGGTTGACGAGAACCAGGATCGGGCAGACGGCGCGCACGTCGCCGCAGGCCCGTTGCGGCCCGCCGCATGGGCAGCGCCGGACGGCCGCTCTGCTCCGGCGCGGCGATGAGCCCCGATGCGGGCGCCGGTTCTCCGCCGCATGGGCTTGCGCGCAGCGTGCCGCGTGCGCCGTGACCGTGCTGGGCAACCGCGGCGATCGGCGCCGCGGACTCGGACACAGTGCTGCATGCATGGCTGCCGCCGGCCGATCGCAGCGGCACAGGGGCGACTCCATGCGGACGGGCGCGCTCATGCGGATGGCGCGTGCTTGAACAGGTACGCACTGGCCCGCTGCAGCATCTGCGCCAACCGTTCCGCACGCGGCCCCAGCGGGGCAATGGCCTCCCCGGCCTCACACAACAGATCCAGCGCGAACTGGCGCGCTGCCTGCAGCCCCATGATCGACGCGCAGGTCGGTTTCTGCGCCGCCGCGTCCTTGCCGGGGGTCTTGCCCAGCGTCGCGGTATCCGCTGTCGCGTCGAGAATGTCGTCGACCACCTGCAACGCCAGGCCGAAACAGGCGCTGTAGTGATCGAGCGCACAGTACAGCGTAGCGTCCGCGGCATCCTCCGCGATGGCGCATAGGGCGCCCATGCGAACGGACGCACGCACTAGCGCTCCGCACTTCATCCGGTGCATCGCTACGATCCTGTCCAGCTCGACGTGCTTTCCGACCAGCGACAGATCCATGGCCTGCCCGCCTGCGGCACCCTCGGCAGACACCGCCTGCGCCAGTTCGCGCACGAGCGCGATACGGTTGTCGCCCGGCGCATCCAGGCTTGCCAGGGTCAGGAAGGCGTGTGCCTGCAGCGCATCGCCGACCAGGATCGCAGTGGCTTCGCCGAACTTGACATGCACGGTCGGAAGGCCGCGGCGAAGCACGTCGTCGTCCATTGCGGGCAGGTCGTCGTGGACCAGGGTACAAGCGTGCATCATCTCGATGGCGGCGCCGACGTCGTCGAGTATGTGCGCCGGCGTGTCGGCCAGTGCTCCAGCAGCCAGACAGAGCAGGGCGCGGGTGCGCTTCCCGCCATGCAAGGTGGCGTAGCGCATCGCCGCCATAAGCTCGGTCTCACCGTGGTCTTCGGCGCAGAGAAGACGCGCTAGCGCCTGTTCGACCCGCTTTGCGCCGTTCTGCATCCAGATCTCCGGCAGCAGCCTGCCGGATGCGCCGCGCGCCCGCGCGCCCAATCCGCCGAGGGCGGAAACGCTAGTTCGGTCGTCGTGTAGCGTGGAACCGGTCTGCATGTTGTTCATGTCCTTGTACCTGACAGGAGACGGCCACGGCGAGCGTCGAGCCGCCGCGGTGTTGCCGCGTCGCACCGAACGCGCGCGCCGAATGCAGCAATGCCGCGCGTCGCCGGTGCCGCTGCCTCGCCACACGGGGCATGCGATGCCAGCTCATGAGAATCCGATGCGGATTGTCATGGACGGATGTGCGGTCGGGTAATAGCGCCGGCCTTTTTCGACGCCGCTCAGCAACAGCGGCCGCACCCCGGCCTTGTGCATGGTCAGCGCCAAGGCGATGGAGAACTGCACCAGTTCCAGCCATACCAGGTGATAGCCGATGCAAACGTGTGGGCCGGTACCGAACTGCAGCATGTCCACCGGCCGAATCGGCTCCGTACGTTGCAGCCACCGCGCCAGGCGGAACTGATCAGGCGCCTCGTGCAGCAGCGCCGAGGTCGAGAAATGCAGCAGCGGGATGCACAGATGGGTGCCCGCCGGAATGCGCCGTTGGCCGAGTTGCAGTTCCTGCAGCGCGCGACGCGGCAGGAGCGTCGTCGCCGGATGCACGCGCAGCGTCTCGCGGAACAGCGCCTCGGCGACCGGACACTGCTCCAGGTCCGCGTGCCGGGTCGGCACCGCGCCTACGCGTTGTGCCTCCTCGACCAGGGCATCCCACAGCATAGGCTGCCGCGCCAGTTCGATCACCATCCAGGCCATCGTCGAGGCGGTGGTGTCGTGACCGGCAAGCAGCAGCAAGCGGATATTGGCGACCAGGAGGTCATCGGAGAGCGCATCGTCGCTGCGGTCGAAGGCACTCACCATGTCGTTGATCAACCCGGTGCGCGCGGCATGCGCGCGTGCGTCGCGGACGAACTGGCGCAACTGCGCGTCGATCCAGTCGCGGGCGGCGCGGCCGCGCCGCAAGGGCAGTCCAGGCAGGTCGACCGAGGGCGCGACGATCAACTGCAGTAGTTGCCGGTACTTGCGATGCCATCCCGGCAGGTCCTGCGCAGGGACTCCCATGAGGGTGAAGATGAGCTTGAGCATCAGGTCGCCGGTTTCGGGCAGGATGGTTACGTCGCCGCGGTCGCGCCACGCCTGCACCCGCGCCCGGATAACGGGCGCGAACAGGTCGCCGATGCCGGCCTGGGTCAGCCCCTCGGGCAGGAACGCCGCCTTAATCGCATCGCGCGCCTGCCGGTGCGCGCCGCCGTCCTGGGCGACCAACGTTCCGCCAAGCAATTCGGGCGCGATCTCTTCGATCAGCGCCGAGGACACGTCCTTGTGCCGGAGCAGTGCGAACGCATGCGGATCCACGCAGGTCATCAGGTGTCCGGCAGGGCCGAAATCCAGCCAGAAGTGGCTGCCCAGCGTCCGTTCCGCGCGCCGCAGCAGGCGCGGCAGGTCGCAGACGATGGCGGGAAGATGCCCGACCAGGGGGAAAGCGCCGGGCATGACGGGGATGTCGTACCGCAGCCGGTGCCGACGGTTTAGGGGGTTGAGCAGCACGTTCATCAGCAGCGCGCCGTTTCGGCGGTGTCGCCCGCAGTCCGCCCGGCGCAGCTGTTGCCACCGTCGGCGTACGTCGGCATATGCGCCAGCATGCCGCCGTCGATGCACACGACCTGGCCGGTGATGAACGAAGCATCGTCGGAGAGCAGGAACGCCACCAGCGCGGCCACGTCCTCGGGGTGGCCGACGCGCGGCAGGAGCTGGTGCCGGCTGAGATGCCGTTGCATGCACTTGTCCAGCTTGGCCAGGAGACGCTCGGTCATGATGAGACCCGGCGCAACCGCGTTGCAGCGGATCTGCGCATGGCCGTACTGGGTGGCGAGCGAGGCCGACAGCATGTTCATCGCCGCCTTCGACACGGCGTATGACGTCTGCGCGGTGTCACCGCTGAGCCCCTGGCACGACGACATGTTGACGATCGCGCCACCGCCGCGGGCGATCATCCGTGGGATGGCCTGTCGGCAGCAGAGCAGCGTGCCGCGCAGATTGGTCGCCATGGTCTGATCCCAGACCGCCAGGTCCAGGTCGAGGATCGCGCGGTCGCGCGGGGTCAGATGCATGGCGCTCGCGTTGTTCACCAGCAGGTCGACCCCACCGAAGTGCCGCTCCGCCGTCTCGAACAGCGCTGCCACTGCCTGCGCATCGGCGATGTCCATGGCCATGGCCAGCGCATTGCCCGCTTCGGCCGCGATCTGCGCGGTGCAGGCGATGGCCGCCGAGCCATCAAGGTCGGCCACCACCACTCTGCCGCCCTCGCGCGCGATGGCGAGGGCACATGCCTTGCCGATGCCGGCGCCGGCGCCGGTCACCACGGCCACCTTGCCTTCAAACCGTTCCATCGTGTCCTCCTGGAATGCGTTGGTCTTTCGCCGCATGCCGCTCGGCCTCCGCCGGAGAACGCGCAGGGTCGGCGCTGGCGCGCTCGTCATCGCCAGCGTCGCTTTCGATGACCCGAATGGCGGCGACCGGGCACTGGCTGGCCGCGAGCCGCACGGCGGCGTGCAGCGCCTGCGGTACCGTCGCCACGCACACTTCGGCCACGCCGTCCGGTTCGCGCTGGCGAAAGGTGCCCGGCAGCGTCAGCACGCACTGCCCAGTGGTTCCGCACAGATCTTGGTCAATCACGACGCGCATCTCAGCCCTTGTACCCTTTTCATGCGGTTCTACGGTTGCGCCCTGCGATCAGTCGCCGACCGCCTCTCGCCGTCGCCATGCTCAAAACTGGCACCACCTTCGACCCCTCTCTGGCCGTTCAAAAATGCGCTTGTTAAACGGGGGGAGTCCCCCTGAGCATGCAGCCGCACCGGCAGCGCGCGGAACGTCCTAAGGAACGCGGAGGGCTCCCGGGTCGGCTGCTCGGCCACTGTCAGCGTGGGGAAGCGCGCCTGGATTCGCGGCAGGCTCTCGGCCAACTGCACCCGGGCCAGTTGCGCACCGAGGCAGAAGTGGATGCCGTGGCCGAAGCTAAGCATGATCTTCCCGTCGGTCGACATGCCAGGACTGGTGCCGTAGAACCGAGCGGGATCGAAGCGGTCGGGATCGGCGAAGGCGTCCGGGTCGCGATTGCCGGCCGCGATCAGCACGCGCACGTCCGCGTTCTTCGGGATCACCACGCCGCTCAGTTCGATGTCGCTCTGGGCAATACGCGGAATGGAGCTGAACATGGCGGGGGCGTCGCAGCGCAGGACCTCTTCGACGAATGCCTCCACCCCCGCGGCGTCTCCCTGCAGCCAGTGCCGCTGGTCGGGATACGCCAGCATCGCCAGGACGGCATGGTCGATGGTCGCAGCAGTGGTGGCGAAGCCGCCCAGCAGCATGCCCCACAGCATGCTGATCAACTCCGCATCCGATAGCGTGTCGGCATCGTCGTCGTGTGCGCCGACCAGCGTGGCCACAATGTCGTGGCGGGGATCGATGCACTTGCGCTGTATCAGGTCGCCGAAGTAGGCCTTCATCCTGGCGCTGGCCGCGTCTGCCGCGGCGAGCTGGGGATCGCTGGCGTGCGGGCTCAGGCCTTCCAGAATGGCGCCGATGCCGGCGGCGAGGCCGAACATGTCGTCCTGTGGCATGCCGAACAGTTCGGCGAAGACCAGCATGGGCAAGGCCAGCGCGAATTGCCGATGCAGGTCCACCGCCTCCCCGCGCTCCAGCGCGGGCGCCATGCCGTCCAGGCGCGCTGCGACGAAGCGCGCGATGCTCGGCCGCAGGTTGTCGATCTCGCGCATGGTGAAATCGCGCGAGATCAGCCGGCGCAGACGCGTATGCGTCGGTGGTTCCTTCATCGCTAGCGTGGACGCCAGCAGATTGAGCGACAGGCTGGTCGCCGCACGCGGGAAATAGCGCGCCAGTTCGCCCGGCGCCGGTCCCCGAAACGCGTCGCCCGTGGCCTTGAGCGCCCAGCAGATGTCGGCGTGGCGGCTCAACAGAAAGAGGCCCGACGCCGCGCGATGCACCGGATCGTGCTCGCGCAACCAGCGCATGAACGGATACGGGTCGTCGATGCAGGCTGGCGACGCCAGTTCGGCAAAGGCGTCCGCGCATGCTGTCGTGGTTTCTTGCATGTCCATCTTGGTTACCTGTCGGCTGGCTGATCTGACAGGCGCGCCAGGCGCGCCTGCAAATTGCGGAGAAGATCGCGATTCCCGGCGGCGTCCGCGCATCACCAGAGCACCGGGAACTCCTCGAATCCGCCAGTGATGATCTCCTTGCGCAACTTCAGTTCTTCGGGCGCCACGGCCAGGCGCAGCGCGGGAAAGCGCTGGAAGATCGAACCGAACACCACCTTGAGTTCCAGCCTGGCCAGCGCCATGCCTATGCAGTAGTGCGGCCCGTAGGAAAACGCCAGGTGCGGCTTTGCGTCGCGTCCGATGTCGAAGATTTCAGGGTCCTCGAAATGGCGTGGATCGAACGATGTCGCCGGCAGGCCGACCAGCACCTTGCTCTCCGCGGGAATATGCACGCCCGCGATGGTCACGTCGGTCCTCGGATAGCGCATGATGCCGTCCCAGCCCGCGCCCGGCGGGTACATGCGCAGGATTTCCTCCACCGCCTTGTCCACCAGGGATGGATTGCCGACCAGACGTTCGCGCTGTTGCGGATGGCGCAACATGGCCAGGAGGCCGAATTCGATCTGCGCGACGGTGCTCTCGTGTCCTGCCACCAGCATGCCCGCCGCGAGGCCGATCGCCTCTTCCTCGGTCGCCTCGCCCCGGTCGACCGCCGCGAGCAGATCCGTCAGCAGGTTGTCGCCCGGATCCTGGCGCTTGTCCCGCATCTTGCCGCGAATGTAGGCGCGCAGTTCTTCCCAGGCCAGGCGCGACGCGCTGCGCGGGCCGCTTTCATGCTGGTGCGTCATCACCTCGTCGGACAGCCCGGCAAAAAAGGCGTGATCCTCGTAGAGCACGCCCATCAGCGCGCTGATGACCATGGCCGGAAGCGGAAAGGAGAGGTGGCGCCGCAGGTCGGCGGGCTGGGGCTGGGCCGCCAGAGTCTCGAACAACTGCGCTGCGATCGCCTCGACTTGCTGCGCGAGCAGCTTCACCCTGCGGTCGCTGAAGGCCGGCGCAACGATCGTGCGTAACCGGGCATGCTCGCCCCCTTCGTGCGAGACCAGCCACCCCGGCGAACCGAGAATCACACAATCCGGGGTGAATGCCGCCGGCGGCATTCCCGCAGGCCGGAACGCCGCGTCGGACAGCACCGCCTTCGCCTCGTCGTAGCCTGTCACCCACCAGCCTTCGTGCCCCCGCGGGAAGCGCACGTTGTGAATCGGACCGTTGGCGCGTAGCGCCAACATCGTGGGCGAGGGCTCGATGTGATCAACCCGCCACATCGGCAGCGTCGGCAAGGGTTGTTCGGGCATGGTGGCACTCCACTCTCTAAGCGATGGAAGGGCATGCCGGCGTGTGCCGCCGTACAACTAGGGCAGCAAGAACCGCGCCAACTGCGCAGAGAGCGCCTCAGGTACACTGCTCTGCAGATCATTCAATGTCTTAACTGAGCGCGGCACGCCCGGGCCGAACATCACCATGTCGCGGACGCGACAAACCCGACAGTAGATCGACGCAAAGTATGTGGGTCGCCTTACCTTGGCGCAGAAGTCAGGGTTCGTCTGTCACGCATGATCGGACCTCCAGTAAAGCGTTCACGCTATCGTTTGGTAGCTAATCATGAGGATGCGGCTGTTTCGCCTTAGTTCGGCAGGGTAAGTTGCGAATGAAGCTCAAACGAAATTTGCCGACGACAGGGTTTTTTGCTTCCAGCTCATCATCACCGAAAATCCTCCGCTGACGTAACTGATCTTCCTGCCTTTCGACGGGTTCCACTTGCCGAGACTGACGACCGTTGCGGAATTGTGCGTGGAGCCCGTCGCGCAGAAAGACCGACGGAAAGTATGACAAGGGTGGCCAGGCGAAAAGTGGAGCGCGCAGGCCACATCCGATACAGGGCGCTGCGCTTCAAATAGTCACTTGCGTTCATGCGTCCTCTCCTTCGCGTCAATTGCGACGGAGAGACCCTACGCTATGCCGATTAGGCTACCGCTATGCTACCGAAAACGTTGGCAAAAACTTGCTTAATCGGCATAGTTGGACGGTCGGCATAAACGGCCAAAATGAATGCCGTCGATCCGCTCGACGGGCTCTCGCAGACCTTGAATCGCATTGCTCAAGGCTGGCCAGCATCCGAAATTGAAGCCCTCATGCCCTGCACTTCAAGCCTGACGTTATCGGCTGACCGCTTACGTCGAAGGGCAGGTCATGGCGGAAGAACTCTTCGCCGCAGAGATACTGGAAATACGGGTTTTCCACCCAACGGGCGCACAGCTCCTCGTCCGACAGGTTGAACGTATGCTTGAGGATCGCCAGCCCGGCCATCAGCCGCGTTGGCGGTGGTGGCATGCCGGGGTCGGAATAGACCGCGCCGAAGCGCCGCTCCAAAAGCGGCTAGTCGATCGCCTGCGCCAGCCGCACCAGTTCGAGCGTCATGTTGATGATCTGATCCAGACGGGCATGGAACAGGTCCTGCTCTCCCGTATCGCGCCGCTCGCGTGGTCTTGACATCGCCGCTCCTCGATTCACCGCCGCTAGTACGAGTGAATCACGCCGCGCCGAAGCAGAAAACCGCAAAATCATATTGCAAGAAAAGCGGACTCAGCGAGAGCCTTTCGGCAACACTGCGTCACAGGAAAGCGAAGAATTACCGCAGAGAGGCGTGGGATAGTTCACGGACGACTCCTCAAGAGTAGTTGCAAATTACGGCTATCCACGCGCGGAGAAATCGTCTGCTGTCCGTTCTAATAGCAAAACTTCAGACAACCGGCTTTAGAGGTGCTTGACGTTTAACGATCCGCCCCACTTGTCATTTAAGTATTCGCATACCAATCGCCTATGACAGTTATGGGGGTAGCCTCTGAACAAAGCAAGCACGTGCCCTCAAACATCTCGGGCTTGAGGCGATTCTCAATTTGTCGCGTTGCCATTAAGCGCATGAATTGCCCCTCGTAGACTTTCCAGTCGCCTTTGTCTCGCTTCTAAGCCTTCAAAATATCATCGGTAGGAGCCAAAAGGGGCTGATGCACGTACTGGGCGCCGCATATCTCTGTTAGGAAGTATGCCAGGTCATCAGCCTTCGCGAACCCTGCGAGCTGAAAACGGCAACATAGCCGAGGTCCTGCAGCATCGCAGCAAGGACCGAACCCAACACCGGCCCATCGCCATCGTGGGGAGTTCCCAGGGCATGGGCGGCAGCAAAAGCCGCGCCGCATCGCTCGCCAGGCTGTCTTTCGCAACTCCGCGCCTGCGAGACGATTGCCTGCGAGGCGGCGAGCGCTTCACGCAACTTCCGGCCGGCAAAGACCTTCTTATTGAGGAGCGGCGTGGGCCAGCCCAAGACCAGAGGGCAGAGGGTCTCGAAGATCCGCTCGGCTAACAGGCCTGCCCCTGCGGCCATGCGCTCCTCGTCGCTCGTCGGCATGTCCGTCGCATTGAGGACGGCAATTCTGGACGCAAGCGATTGCGAAAAACTGCAAAGCGAAAAGACCCGTCCCGCCAGTGCGGGCGCCTCCTCGCCTGCGGCCGACGAACATGCGGGCGAGCCGCCGCGGCCGGTTCGGCGACCGAACAAGCGAGCGCACGCGACACTGTAGCGTCGATCCGTATCGTGCCTGCACCGACGAGATAGCTCATTTCATCATGCTCCTCGTTCTAACGGAATTTGCCGCGAAACAGGTCGCGGCGATTGAGAGGAGCCGTAGGGGCCGGGGGCGGTTCGATCGCGGACGGATCGAAGAAGGCCCGTATGGTCTGCTCGGCGGTTTCCAGCGCCGCCTCCGTCGTGGCGAATTCGAAGACCGGCGAAAACAGTGAACAGAGATCGACACGCCCGATCGTATCGAGCTCGCCGGCGTTGAAGCGACCGAACGGGGAGCGGGAAAAACACAAACAGACATCTTGTCACGCAGATGCGAAGCGTCCCATAGTTCGCGCAGCAAAAGGGGGAGACATGCCGAGCGTCTTTTTTTCATATTCGCACGCAGATGAGGGGCTGAGGGATCAGCTCGAAAAACAGCTGTCGATGCTCAAACGACAGGGCGTGATTGAGACCTGGCACGACCGGCGCATCGGCGCCGGCGAAGATATCCATCGTGCGATTGACGATCACATCAATACGGACGACATCATCCTGCTGCTCGTCAGCGCCGACTTCATCGCATCGGATTACTGTTACGACATCGAAATGCAGCGTGCGATGGAGCGCCACCACAGCGGCGAAGCCATCGTCATTCCCATCATTCTTCGGGCATGCGACTGGCACCACGCGCCGTTTGGAAAGCTGAATGCGGTTCCTCGGGACGGCAAACCGATCACGCAATGGCCGGATATCGACGAGGCCTTTCTGCAAGTCGCCAAGGCCGTGCGCGAAGCAGCAGGGCGGGTAACCCGAACGGCCTCGGCTCCGCCTGCACGGGCCGCTGCGGCTGCGACGCCTGCGGCGTCGCCGGCTCCTCAATCCCTCGGCCCGCGGTCGAGCAATCTGCGGCTCGCGAAGAGCTTCACCCAAAGGGACAAGGACCAGTTCAGACACGACACGTTCGAATACATTGCGCGTTTCTTCGAGAACTCCCTTAAGGAGCTTGGCGAGCGAAACGCCGGTTTCGAGGGCGTTTTCCGACGGGTCGACGCGAACAGGTTCTTCGCCACCATCTACCGCGACGGCAAGGATGTGTCACGGGGCACCGCCTATCTGGGTGGGGAGACGTGGGGACGAGGCATCAATTACGTTCACGGTGAGACGACCAGCAGCAATAGCTCGAATGAGTCCCTGAACGTCGAGGCCGACGATCAGACGCTCTTCTTGACAAGTATGGGCATGGCGTCGTTTGGGCGGGATCGCGATCAGAAACTTTCACAAGAAGGGGCCGCCGAACTGCTATGGGCGATCCTTATCGCCCCTCTTCAGGGGACGCGCTATTAAGGGAAAGCATATGCTGTCACCGAGTGAATTCACGATCGGCACGCTGGGGAGCGCCGCGCCTCTCAGCCTTATTCTGCCACGAACGAAATACGAGGCGACCATGCTGGTCGGCCATGTCGACAAAGCGCCTGCGGCTGTCTTTCTTTCAGGAGAGTTTGCTTTCCATTACTTTCCGAGTACGGACAATGACAGTTGGCGAGGCCTTATTGTTCCGGGCGTCCGCGTAGAGGTGGACGAGACCAGTGTCTTCGATCAGGGCCAAACCATGGCTCCCTTGGGCGCGGCTATCCGAATCGATACGCGTCTTGCCATACGGGCAAAGAGCGAGCATTCACTCAGCGGATCATCCGCCCTTACGATTCACGATAAGCTGGTATCGGCCGGAGACCTTCGCGCGGGGTTCACAAGGTGGCAGATCGTCATCGGGGAAGGACAGACGAAGCGGGTGCTCTGGCAAAGATCCGACGAAGACGAAGCCGCTAAATCATCCGCCTGATTTCGGCCGCCAACGGCGCCAGGTCGCCGCTGAAGCTCCGGATCATGGCGTCCAGAAACCGCTTCGGCTCCAGCTTGCTCTCGTCGAGCTCGTATCCCGCATAGCGAGTGAGCATCGTCAGGAAGACCAGTTGGGTGCGGCCGTTGCCTTCGCGAAATGGATGAATCGCGTTGATCTCCGCGAGAAACCAGCTTGCGCCTTTGGCGAAGGCCTCCTTGCTTTCCGTCCTGGCAAGGTGGTCGCGAGCGGCAAGTTCGGCAAATAGGCGATTGGCTTCCCTTTCGATATATTCCGGATAGCAAAACCAGTTCTCACCCTTGCCGGTGCGGATAATCCGTGTTTGCCCGGCCCATTCATAAACGTCCTGAAAGAAGTGTCGGTGTAACGCGCGATAGTGGGCGAAATCCAGATCGCCGTCCGGAAGCGCTTCCCGCGCACGGGAATCGAACATCAATTGCTCGAACTCATCCAGCTCATTCTGATCCGGGATATTCGCCCTGTTGCGCAGCACATGGGTGCCGGGATAGCACAGCGGATCTTCGACGGCATTGTAACGGACCACCCGTCAGCCCTTCTTAAAGGCCTTGACGATCTCGCTACGGTAGGCGTCACCCTTGAGGCCGCTCGCGGTCAGCTTCTCCGAAAGCGCCTTTGACGCGGCATTCATCTTCAAGCCTTCGACCTGGGCGAATTTCGCGGCCTTCTTGCCGCCGATGGGCTGCGTCACGAACTTGCCTGTCACGGCCGAGCGGGCTGTTTTCGTATCCTTTTTCATGACTCACCTTACCATCGACGCGGAACGGTTGCCTACTTCTTTATGGCCTGCCCAGGAACAGGTCCTGCCAACTGCCTTGGCCGGTATTCCGCCTCTCTCCTGTTCTTTCCGACGCAGAACACGGCATGCGTGAGGGAAAGGGGAATTGCCGAGAAATCCGTCTGTCACCGGCGGCTCACTCGATCTTCGATCGAAGGCTTGTTCTCACCCCCATGGGATTTTCGTCTGGAGCCTCGGACGGGTCACGCCGTGTTCCCGCCCTGGTCAATGCCCGTACCCCCGCTGGCCGGATTGGCGCCAAACTGGGCTGATCCCTGCCGCGCTCAATGGACCTTCCGCCGCAAGCGGTCTCCCGAGAACGCCATTGCCCGCGCCCCGTGGTGATCATTCGGCGACCGGCCGCAGAGGTGGCCGGATCAACGAAGAGAAAAACACCAATGGCGAATACCAACACACCTAAGTCACCCACGAATCTTCCATGTCGTCGGCGAGAAGGACAAGGCCCGCTGAACCAAGATCGGTCGGCTGGCAGCACGGCGATAGCGACGGACTCAACCTCGTTAATACTACACCCCACTGGTCGCAAGCCGTATGGTCGCGCGCAGGATCAAAACGCAGGAGCCCGATGTATGAGCACGGCCGGTTTCAGCGGGCTGGCGGAGTCAACGAACTTCGCCAATATCAACGCCATCGGGTCTACTTCACCGATTTTGAGGATTATCAAACAAAAGTCGCTACCGCCGTTTATGCTTTCGGTCAGCCAATCGAGGAGCTCGAGCTGCAATACATCGACGGCGAGTTTTCCCGCCTGTTCGAGGCCGTCCGCGTCTCTCAAGCCAGCCTGATCGCTTGGTTTGACCTGCTTGAAGCGCTCGGTGGCGACGAAGACCGCCACCTGATCGCCCGCCACCTTGCCGGTTTGGGCAATGCGGTCGACGAGCTTGCCGACCGCTGCGATGATTACACGCTGTTCGGTGGGACCGCGGCAGACTACGTGGCTGAAATCGTCGAGAAATGCTACGACGTTTCGATGCTTCGGAATTTCGTTTGATCGAGAACCTGTGCCCGGTTGCGAGTGACCTCGCCACGCTCGGCAACGCCGTAGCGGCATTGTCGCGTTTCACGACATTCGGCTTGCCGATCTTCTCGGCCCACCAGCGCAACCAGCTGGTAGTTTTGACGCTCTGGCTATCGATGACCAGCCGTCGGGCTTGCCTCTTTGCCCTCCAACTCCCGGGCTTCTATGACGAGACGATGGTTGATGCGTGGCCAAAGTCCAAGCACCCTCCAAGGCCCGGATGCTAGCGCTGAAAACTGCCTTGTCGCCGTCTCCGACGCCGGTTCAATGGGCGGTGGAGACGATAGCGGGTATCGCGACCGCCAGCGCCGCCTCCGAACGCACCTGGTGTTTTGCGGTGCGATCCCGGCGCGGTAGCTGTCGTCTTCATGCCTCCGAGTGAAGGGGCGTGAGTGTGCACGGAACGAAGCATCACGATCGTGGTTCGGAGCTTGCAGTTTTGCAAGTCTACCCGACCAGGCGGTGCCTGCCTGCTCACTCGGAAGCGGAGAAATACCGATGGCGCACGGTACGAAGCAAAAGCTGATGAAGGCAAGCGACATCCCAGCGTTCGTGAATGAAGTCATCGAGGCCGGATGTGACATCTGCGCCGTTGGCCACGAAAAATACGTTATTGGAGATACCGACCTGTCACGGGGCGCCTATGGAAAAATGAGACAGAGGCTGGGTAGGATCGAAGAAGCGTACGGCGATCGTGATTTCCTCAAACTCGAAATCGTCGCTTACCTGCGCTCAATTGGCAGATATGTCGACGTCGGCGCAGACGGATCTGAATAGAAAGCGCGCCACATGCTCCCGCAGATGTGCGGCGAAATGCCGGGTAGAGCGTTAGTCTAATGGTCCAATTGCCGGAGCATCTTCGAAGCCGCCGCCCGTGAAGCCGCCGCTTCGGTTTTCTGATAGCGGTCTGTTTCGTCCTGCCCGATCAATTCCGCCGAACGGTTACCGGGCAATCTCGGCCGCACTGGGCGCCCGCCGCGAGATGATAGTCGATGTGACGAGCGGCCTTGCGTGCATCATCGCTCGGCTGCGGAAATCTCGCTGCGAGATTTAAGGAGTGCCATTGCCTGTGAAGCGGGCAGGGGGCCGCCAAACAGATAACCCTGCGCCTCATCGAAGCCTTCGGCCTTTATCGTGTCGAGCTGGTCCTGGCGCTCGACGCCTTCCACTGTGGTGATAATACCGAGTGAGCGGCCGATGGCGGCCACCGCCCTGACAATTGCCAGGGATTCCTTGCTCTTCGGCAGATCGGCGATGAAGCTCCGATCGACCTTGATTTTATCGAAGGGAAAGGTTCTGAGATAACTCAGCGATGAGTAGCCGGTCCCAAAATCGTCGATGGCGACTATCACACCGAGCTGCCGGATCTCCTTCAGCGTCTGAAGATTACTGTCGCATTCCTCGAGCAACACCGACTCGGTGATCTCGAGCTGCAGGCGCGAGGCGTCCAGCCCCGTGTCTTCCAAACTGTTGCGGACCGTCGAGGCGAGCCTCTGGTTCCTGAATTGCAGCGGTGAAAGATTGACCGCCACACTGACATAGGGGGGCCACTTGACGGCCTCGGTACAAGCCTGACGAAGGATCCACTCGCCAAGCGGGCCAATCAGGCCGGTTTCCTCGGCAACCGCAATGAACTCTGCAGGAGACACCTGCCCTCTCTCCGGATGTGGCCACCGGGCCAGCGCCTCAAATGTCGTGATCTGGCCTGTGCGAAGGTTGGCCAGCGGCTGGTAGCGGACTTCCAGCTCGCCCTTTGCGAGCGCGTGCCGCAGTGAAACCTTCATCCGCTGTCTTGCCCGAAGATCAGCGTCCATTTTGGGCTCGTACTGAACGATTGTGCCACCGCCGCCGGTTTTGGCCCGTTCAAGCGCTATATCGGCGGTCTTGATAAGCTCGTCTAACGACTGGTCACTCTTCGAAGCCGCGGCAAGTCCGACAACTACCTGAAGATCGACATGCGTCCCTGCGAGTTCATAGGGTGCTTCGATCACATCGATGAGCTGCTGCGCCAATAAACGAGCCTCAGCATTGCTGTTGATGCCAACGCGCAAGACGACAAATTCGTCGCCACTGAGGCGACAGAGGATGTCGGATTGCTTGAGAAAATTTCTGAGCCGCTCAGTCACATGGCGCAGCAGCAGGTCGCCGGTGGCTCGCCCATAAGCGTCATTGATCGCCTTGAAGCCATCGAGATCAAGGCAGAGAATTGCCAGCCTCGTGCTCGGCGCAATATGGTCCGACAGGCGCTCGAACTCCTCGCGCAGGAACTGGCGGTTTGGCAAGCCTGTCAACGCATCATGCCGCGCCATGTGGTGAATTTGCTTCTGCGCCAGCAATCGCTCCTGTTCGGCGTTACGGCGCTCGGTGATGTCGAGCGCAATGCCAACGAAGCCGAGAAACGTTCCGTCGCTTGCGAAGCGGGGCTGTCCTATGTCGATGACCCAGGCCGAGCCTCCGCCGGCACGCTTCAGACGATATTCCATCCGGACTGGCTCGCGAAGGTCGAAGGCCTGGTAAAATACTCTTTCGACAGCGTTCCGGTCATCGGGATGGACGGCATTCAACCAGCCTTTCCCCGCCGCCTGCTCGGCGGTCTGTCCGGTTGTCTCGAGCCAGAGGCGACTGTGGTAGTCGTCGGCGCCGTTTTCGCCGGTCACCCAGATCATCACCGGCGCGTCGTCGGCGATTGCCCGGAAACGGGCTTCGCTCTCCTTCAGGGCTTCGAACATCTTGCGGCGATCATCGATGTCCTCGACTGTGCCGTACCATCGAAGGATGCTTCCGTCTTCGGCTCTGCGTGTGGCGGCACGACTGCGATACCAACTGTAGCCTCCCTCCGCAGCCGCCAGGCGAAACTCCACATCGAGCGGCTCTCCGGTTGCAAGCGATTTCGCCCACTCTCGCTGAACCTCGCCCAGGTCATCAGGGTGCATCGCCTTCGCCCATCCTGCTCCGAGAGCTTCCTTTGGGGCATAGCCTGTTTTCTCCCAGCGCGGACCGATTTCCAGGACCTCGCCCGATGGATCCGCTGTCCATGGCACTTGCGGATGCAGTTCCGTCAGCGATCGATGATGCTCGACGCTCGCCTGAAGCGCCGCTTCCGCCGTTCGGCACTCGGTGACATCCAGGGCGATCGCCACAATAACCTTTTCGCTTGAGCTCCCTCTCGTCAGGATGGCACGACTCTTCCGAGTTACAAGGCGCCTTACTTCTCCGCCCGGTACGGCAATCGGCTCCTCGACGGAGACCTCCTCCCCGGTAGAAAGCACGCCAATGTCCATGTCCCGATAGCGATCGGCCTCTGCCGTCGGAAGAATGTCGTAATCCGTGTGGCCGATCAGGTCGCATCGTGCTCTGCCGACAAGCATGCACGCGGCATCATTGAGGAAGAGAAAGCGGAAATGCTCGTCCTTGACGATGATGGGCTGTGGGATCGCGTTGAGGATTGCCTCAAAATCGGCGTCGAAAGTCAACTGGTTCTCGAATGAAGTCCGTTGCATCGTAGGGCTCGGTGTTGGAGAGGTAAGTTAATGATGTCGGTCCCGGCCGAGGCGGGCCTTAACAATCGTTCAGATGCGAAATGGCGCATAGACGCCGCGTCAAACACCCTAGAGTAGCAGCGGTTAACAATAAATAGGCCCTGTCGGCTCGAAGCTGGGATTTTGGCCAAGTTGAATAACGTTGTGGGAACACTGCCGCGGTGATTGACGTGTGATTTGTCGGGGAACGACATTTCGCTCCGATTTATGGAGTGGAGTGGCGAGTTTGAGCCTTTCGCATGAAGATTTGGTCAGCCGCTGGAGCCTGAGTTTTTCCGATATAGAATTTGTAACCGGCAAGTCGGTATCGGCGCGCCTTGGGCTGGCGGCGCAGCTGAAGTTTTTCATGACCTACGGCCTTTTCGTACAGGATCGCAGCGCAATCCCTGCCGATGGTCTCTCATACCTGGCCGAGCAGCTTGGATTTGATGACGATACCCCGAGCGAATACGATTTTGGTGGTCGTACCGCGCGCCGGCATTGATAAGCGAAGCGTCCTCAAGGCCGGGCTTTATCACTGCGCCCGCTGATCCTGTCGGTGAATATCCTCGAGCATCCCGCCGCTTTGAGAGCGCGCTGTTGCATATCGAGGTTCTGTCAGCAATGAATATTGAAAAGCTTCTCGGCGGCTTCGCTAACGTCGCCGCCATCCTTACACCTCTGGTCGCGGTTCTCGCTTATAGTCGCTTTCTTTGGGAGCGGCGTCAGAAGCGCTTGCGCCTGGAGAGCTATTTGCGCGAACAGAAATTATTCGAGTGCACTGGCCAGCATTCGTTCCTGCACTTGGTCGCCACTCTCGGAATGTTCGAAGCCGATATCATGGATGCGTCGTACCGCAGCAAGGTTATCAGTCGCAACGTCGCCGTAGATGTTGCGGGAGAGCCTGTGAGGATCGTCCTTGAATACGAGCCAGACGACTTGGAAAAGGAATTACCCAAGCGGCCTGGCCGCGGACAGTTCTAAAAGGAAAAACGGTTCGTGACGTCAATCAGACCATCTGTTTTCAACCAACGGGTAACGCCCGAAGGCGGACCATTTCTGCATTTCTACGATCATGGCGAAACAGCGGAAACGCTTGACGTTTACTTCAGTGACGTGAATCCCGAGGGGGAGGAACACCAGAGCAGACTGCTCCTCCGAGTGTGTCCAGAAGCTATAGTGATGTGGCCGATTAACGTTGGGCGGGGTAGCCAAAACTACTTAGAGCCCAAATATGCCTCTCTCACCGATATCTGGATTCCTCGTCCGGCCTCCGGCCCATATCGATTGCCGAAGACGTCTGAAGACGTAGACGAACTTTTAGATCGCCGCCTCCCGAATGGTTTTGAGACAAACGGGCGACTCGGCTTACTCCTGTACAAATATCGATCGATTTGCCGCTCCATCGCAGGCATTGACGGTATCACCACTCTGGTTGTTCATGGCCAAAGCGGAGAAAGGGACGCAATTATACGCCCCCTAGAATACGTTCTCGGCACCAAGCGGTTTCATGCCCTGAAGCGCGAATTGACCAGGACCACGAATCGTTTCCGCCGCGAGGCCAGAAACGCGAGGCAGGACCGTATTTACGAAGCTCTTTTGCATTCAGCGGATCGCGAACGCTTCCCTCGGAAAACCAGAAGAACCAAACCGGATGCCATCTCCGAGCTCACTCAGGGAGGCGCGACCGACGGGATATCGAAGCGAGATCGACGCACCGCCGTCCGACTCGTACGACAGAGCGTTAACACTCTGGCCAAAGACGAGCCCCATGTATTGCTGGCGCTATAGAGCAAGATTGAGCTCATTACGCTGAAGGGACTGATTGACCGATTTAACGAAATGCTCGCAAAGGAGTTGCCCGAATCGAGATGGCAAGCGTTCCTTTAAGATAATCCCTTCATTCTCAGCATGGCGTTTTCCGCGCCGGCGATCATGATCCAGGATAATGCTTACGTCGGCGGTAAGCGCTTCAATGGTAGCAACGGCAAATTTGCCGATTTCCTGATGGCGACCGCTTCGACAGGCAATCGTAACCATCCGGCGAAGTCATCACCGGAGGGGTACAGGCAATCTGGCCCTGATCGAAATCAAGAGGCCCCAAATCGACTTGCTGACCAAGAGCGCCTATCGAGGGACTGATGTCTACGGCCCATCGGCCGAGTTGAACGGAGCCATATATCAGGTTCTGGACTAGCGATTCCGGCTTCATCAGAATCTGCCCATCTTCAAGGACGAAACTGAACGGAATGACATTCATGTCATTTTGCAGTTAATCGTAAGACTCAGATATAGCGATATCAACGACTTGACCCGGCACATAAATCGAGAATAGGCAATTAAATTGAGAATCCCACGGGATTTTGGTACTTAATCTGCGAACCGCCGCGATTACTAAAATGGCGATTTTGGCTGAAGTCCGCTTCCGCGTATCATTCGTTTGAATCGAGGCTCAGCGCCACGTTGCGCTCCGAATGAGCGATCGCACTTTATTATCTGTCATGGTGAAATGCTCACAGATGGCGCAACTCAGTCGAAACAAGGCTTCGGATACGCACTGAATGCAAGCAGAACCAAAAGCTGCCGCATCGGAAGCCGGAGAAATCCTATGAGTCATCGTGCAATGTCTGGTTTAGTATGGTCTCGGATCTTGGTGGCCCTCGACGTTTCGATAGATGCGCTGTATCGGCGGGAGTCTCGCTGGACAGCGAAGCCTTTGAGGCGTTCGGCTAATGATTCGGTTTTGGGATCGCGCCTGCTGGTGCTCAAGTCTGTCTCGTTGATGCCAGGTTGGTGGCCTGCAATCTCGTCAATTACACTGCTGGAGTGAGAGTGCTTGTAAAAGGTCGCTGGGAGGAACCTCTCCCCATGAAAAAGGCTTATTTGCGCATATTCCAGCATGGCGTCGGGGCATGTAGTCACTGGAGTAGTCACCTTCGTGGGCTATCGTTCCATGGTGGTGTAGATTGTCATGCCAGGCATCGAACGTCGGTAATTCTCGATATGCGGCCAGTGCAAATTGTACTCCGAACATCACGCAGTCAGCCGCAGACTTCTGCGCGCCAACCTCAATAAAAGCCCACTTCGCCTGCGTTCCCAACTGCCGAAACGAATCCCCCCGCAATTTGAAATACGAGGCGACAAAGGTGTAAAAGTTGGCTCCCTCCATCACGATAATGGTGGGTGCTGCTCCCGCGCGTGTCCGAACATCAGCGGCGACGTGGTGCTGCTCGCCGTCCGCCAACCGCACGACAGCACGCCAGGCACCGTCCGATGAGCGGTCATTCAGCGCGTCGAAAAATCTAGCAGGCGAGTCCATGTGTCTAAGGTCAAGGTCCGGGTAGCGCCGGTTGTAGCTGGCCGCCAAGAGAGGAAGATTCCTGATGTCCAACGATAAAATTTTCTCGTCAGGCTGTACGTTGGCAGACAAATGGCGTGCTACCTGCCGACCGTATTCCATCAGACTGGATGACATCCCAGCCCGCCTGGCATGCTCAAGTGCTTGGCCAAGCAACTCGACTTTCTCGTTGATTCGGGGTGAGAGATTACGGCTCGACGGATTTCCAATCTCGGCCCGCCGAGATAATTGCAACGAATGCTGGCCTTCAAGATGGGGTTGAGGTGGACTTGATCGTGCGGCCTCAACGTAAGCAGCAAACTAGGTTTCTTGGCCGTGTCCATAGTCCTGATGGCTCTGGCGCCGTACGCTCAGCCGGGAAATGCAACCACCCATATGCAAGCTCCTGTGATACGTGTTTACCCGATCTGGCTCTTCAAAAAAATTCATCCGCGAAAACGGATTAAGGAGTCGCGATCGCATGCAACCGACTAACCGCATTCATGATCTTCCGGCATTAAACTTGCACGGCCTCACCGTGATGCAGTCCGCTAAGATGCGGCTCAAAAGTTCGCTGACGCGCCTGCTGCAACGGCATGGTGCAGAATGGCGAAATCTGGACCATCCAAAGGGTTGATATCATCAAATAGGCAGTCCCAATTCGTTGGCGTGGTGACGTTCGCAGATCTGCGTATTTGGATCGCTACGTTCTCCAAGTTAACTGAATTAGCTTTCGAGAAGCTGACGGCTGAACTGGCTGCTGGGCCGTGGGCTTCGTGCAGCCGCTGGAGCCTGAGTTTTTCCGATATAGAATTTGTAACCGGCAAGCCGGTATCGGCGCGCCTTGGGCTGGCGGCGCAGCTGAAGTTTTTCATGACTTACGGCTTTCTCGTACAGGATCGCAGCGCAATCCCTGCCGATGGTCTCTCATACCTGGCCGAGTAGCTTGGATTTGATGACGATACCCCGAGCAACATCGCCATCGCCTCGATCGACGAACCGGCGGGGCGGGTCTGCGATGTTATCTTCCAAACGCGACACTGTCGATCCGCAATGCGGACGTCTGGGGTGATGCGGGGACGGCATGCGCCTCCGATTCGACGAAGTTCGGCGCATGGGACCGCAATCTGATGACGGAATGGCATGCCCGCTACGGAGGCCGGGGTGTGATGATCTATTGGCATGTCGAACGGCGGGCAACCTGCGTCTATTCGCAGCTCAAGCGATGCTCGTCCTCGGAGGTTGCCGCGATGATCGACGGCGTGCTGCGCCATTGCACCGACATGGAAGTCCAGCGTCAGTACGTCGATAGCCACAGCCAAAGCGCCGTCGGCTTCGCCTTTTGCCGACTTCTCGGCTTTGAGCTCGCCCCACGCCTGAAGGCAATCGCCCGGCAGAAGCTCGCGCTTCCGGATGCAGGCATGCGGACGCGGCTACCGAACCTCCTGCCGATCCTTTCCAGCGTGATCAGCTGGGAAGAGATCGAGCAGCAATATGACGAGATGGTCAAATACACCGCCGCCATGCAGACCAGAACGGCGGACCCGGAGGCCATCCTGCGGCGGTTTGCCCGCGCCGAGGTGATGCATCCCACCTACAAAGCGTTGAGCGAGCTCGGCCGCGCGGTCAAGACGATATTCCTGTGCCGCTATCTTCGCCAGGAATCGTTCCGTCGAGAAATCCACGAGGGGCTGAATGTCGTCGAGAACTGGAACAGCGCGAATGGCTTTGTGTTCTTCGGCAAGGGCGGCGAGATTGCCACCAACCGGGTCGAACAGGAAATCTCCGCCCTGGCTTTGCACCTGCTGCAAGCTTCACTGGTCTACGTGAACACACGCATGCTTCAGACCATGCTGGCGGAACCGAAATGGGCCGGCCGGATGGCACCGGAAGACTATCGCGGCCTCACGCCCCTCATCTATAGTCACGTCAATCCTTATGGCCGTTTCGATCTCGACTTGAATAGTCGGATCGACTTTGATCAGCTTGCGGCATAATTTTTGGAGACGATAATGGTCAAGATTGCTGAAGCATGCCTGAATGTTCTCTACCAGCACGGGTTGTCGTCGGCACAGTTCCAATTTTGGTTCGAGAGAGCAAAGCATGATCTCTTGGCCGATGGCATGGCCTGCGACGCCATTGTTGCTGAGGTTATGCAGTCCATGGACGATCATCCGGACGCGGCAACCTTGTTCGGGTTGCTGCTGGATGAGGCCCGAATGGGCATCGAGAATGACAGCCCATATGGAAAGGCCTTCCTGGAAAATGCGGAGAAGGCGATCAGAGCTCGCATTGCCGCCGACGCTTTCGAACCGCTTCACCGCTTGAAAATCGCTGGCTTGTATCGGCGTGCCGGTCTGCCCGTGCCAGACATACTGATGCTTGATCCGGAGGGGGAAGGTGCCGCCGATGAGATCGCGATGCCGGATCTTGGTGGCGTGCTTGCCGTTTTAGCGGCAGAGGTTGAGGCTGAAGGCGGCGGCGCGTATGAGTTCTTCAGTGGCCTGGATGAGATGACGGCAGGAATGCCGGAGGGGGCCAAAGCTGGGTTTATTCATCATCTTATGAGCCTCGATAATCCCTTTTTGGAACGCTGCGCGCTGTATTGGCTGGTGTCTGGTGCAGCATTGACCCGGGAGGCCGTGGCTGACGGCCTACGAGAAAGGCTCATGCGCGGGGAGCTGCAGCCTGAAACTGCATCCTATTTGCCGATTATTCGTGGCTGGTTGCCGGCGAGTGCCGCCCGGGCGGCTATCGATGACATCGGCAAGCTGTCTCGGCGACAAGGTCTTGCAGATGCTTCCAATCAAAACAGAGCGGAGCCGATTGTCAGCGACATCATGGCGACCACCGCTGACGGTGTTGGAGCACAAGGCCTGACGATTGTCGGAAAACTACAAGCCCGGACATTTGTCGCGATGATCCTGTTAAAGACCGGATACGGCATCAAGGATGCCTTTGTCATTCGTTGCCGTTCAAAGAGCGAAGCAACCAACATCGTCTCTTATGCCCGCCAGGAAGCAAACAGCGTCAAAATAGATCGAATGACTGCCGAACTGCTGCTGGAGGCGGCTCTGGCGGATGGGATGAAAAACGGCCACCCACCAGCGCCAGGCTTCATTGACGTCATAGAGGCTTGCAGCCTGAGCCAATTGCGGCCCCAGGAAAGGGATCTGCAGGCTTTGCTGGAACACGTCGATCCGCAAAAGGAAATCCAGAATGCGACAGCGGCAGAGCTGAATCGGATGCTCCGCAATGCGTCCGCACTGGATGCGCTCGTCCCGTTCACCGACAGCTGGTTTGAAGACACAGGAGAAACACGCGGCATCATCCAGGGATCTCGCTCAGTGCGGACTGTTGAAAAAAGGATCTGGGCCTTTCTCGAAGGCCGGCGAGACATTTGGGCGAGGCGATTTCTGCAAACCGCGATCATTCTCAAATCGGCTAAGAAGGAGCGAATGTCAAAAGCACTGGCAGCCGCAGCCTTCGCCGTGATGCACAAGCATCCTCTACAGGACATCCCGCTTATGAAAGATATCGCTATGACCACACTGGACGCAGGCGGTGGATCTCCGTGGTGAGTATTTTGCGTATACCCATCGTGAACTTCGCCAATGAACAGTTCGAGGCTGTGGATTCCTATTTATTTTGGGTCCCGACTGAGATATCGAACAAATCGACGCGATGGCACACGCAAATTGAACAGTTTGCATGGTATAGGACATGGCTCGTATCGGATATGCCCGGACATTTACAACAGACCAGAACCTTGCGGCGCAAATCGCCGCGCTCAGGAACGCCGGCTGCGAGGTCATCCGCGAGGAGCAGAAAAGCGGTGCATCGCTCGAAGGTCGGCCGCAACTGATGACCATTCTCGACTTCATCCATGCCGGCGAAACCTTTGTCATCACCCGTATCGACCGGCTGGCCAGATCTCTGCGCGATCTTCAGGTGATCGTCGACCGGCTCAAGGCCAAGGGCGCGCATCTGGTTGCCACTGAGCAACCCGCCGATACCTCCACAGCCGCCGGGAAGGCGTTCTTCGACATGCTCGGCGTCTTCGCGGGGTTCGAAACCAACCTGCGGCGCGAGCGGCAGGCTGAGGGTATTGCCGCTGCCAGGAAACGTGGCATCTACAAAGGCCGCCCCCCGAAGATTGACCGCGCAGAAATCCTGCTTCGGCTGCAACAGGGCCAAGGCCCCAGCAAGATCGCTCGCGATCTCGGCATATCGCGCGGCACGGTCTATCAGGTGCGCAAAGGTGTTTTCGAATGAGCAAGGCCATCCGCATCGCCCGTTTGACATCCGCCACCTGCGAGCAAATCCAGGCCCGCATGCTTGAGGCTTGCAGGCAGATCGCTTCAGATCACGGCCTGGTCATCGAAAGCGCCGGGTGGCGCGGCCTGGAGCCTGGCTTCTCGTTCGAACCTGCATTCCGCATCAGCATTCCCGCGCCAGATGGCAAGCCCCTCAATCTGGATAGGGAGATGTTCGCCGTGTTGGCCGAACAGTACGGTCTGGAGGCTGCTGACTTCGAACGCGAGTTTATCGCTGGCGGCGAACGCTTCCGGATCACCGGCATTGATCCGCGCCGGCCGAAATACCCTATATCCGTCGAGCGTATTCCCGATCACAGGGGCTTCAAGTTCACCGCTGACAACGTTGCCATGCTGCTCAAAGCTCAGGCCAAACCCTGACGTTCACCAATCGTTCTTCAACTTGGCCAAAATCACAGCTTCGAGCCGACGGGGCCAAATAGCGGGCGCATGTCGAAAGAACGCATCTCGAATCGAAAAAGTGACGGGAATTGCGCCAGATCAAATGAAGGTTAAAAGTACGAGGTTGATATGCGAAGAGCTGGCGCAAGGAGGAACGCCATGGCACATCATCGCAATTGGCGGTCCCGGTTCGATGCAGTTCTTGTTCGGGCGCTAAAAAATGCTGTTACGCCGAGCGATCCGGCGAAGGCGACACCGCAAGCCACCGCGTCAGGATTTGATCCACCTCCGGCGGGGAGTGACCCGGGAGTCCCCTATCTTTTGCTCATGCGGATGGAGGTGCTTCAGCTCGATCCCACCCGAGTCAAAGCCTTGATGCCAGCCGACTTTCGCGTGCTGGCTCACGTTTGTGACTATTGTCAAGGTGCGAGCGGGATCTTCTCTACTTCGCAGCTGGCAAACCGACTGTCTATCCGTTGAGAGCGATGGGTTTACTTCAAACAGTTCGCCCCGATCGACGCGTGGCGACCGCCTAGGGCCAGCAACTGGTTAGCAGGGCGGTGCGCCGGCCATGTGCTCGCCTCCGCCGAACGACCTCGATAGAAGTGCCAGTATGAAGTCTCACTGGATCATTGTGCCGTCATGGTGGGCCAGAGGTCTTAGAGACCGCAGAGAGGCGCGCCAAATGATCCGAGCGACGGCAATGTCGGCAATCCACCGCAGCAGATGCAAGTGCCACGCTGCACCTACAAGGCACGCCCGCCGGTCATGAGACGAAGCCAGCGACGAAGGTTATCAACAAAAATCGGGCATTGTTTGGTGCTCTCTAACGGTACGCACATCCTGCGGGCGCGCCCTTCATCGCCTATTTGGAAAACTTCCGGATCCCTCGAAGAAGCGACTTGAGTTCCGGTTCGTCTACTGCGCCGGCTGCTTCCTCTGGCGAGAACCAATGAAGTTCGCGTTGCCCCCTCTCCGGATAGTCTCGTTTGAGCTCCGAGACATTTAGCAAGTGAACTTGGACGAGAGCGGGCGCTATTCCTGATCCCTTCAGTTTTTTGACATAGGTGTAGTATCCGAGAGGTTTCCTTTTCACCTGGCCCCGAACTCCGGCTTCTTCCCAGGCTTCTTGTCGGGCAATCTCGTGGGGCTTTTTCCTGGGCATACTCCAGCCTTTGGGAATGACCCAGCGGCGACTGTCTCGGCTGGTGATGAGCAGAACCTGAACATCGTTCTCTGCTCCCGGATTCGGCCTCACACAGGCAGCGGCGTATTGAGCCATGACCTTACACCTTCATCAGCTTGGATAAAGCGGAACGGTTCGTACTGTCAGCCGGCATCACTCAGCCCGATTCCGATTAGCATCCCGTCGAGGATTGGGTGTTCGAAGGAGACGATGTGAGCGTTGATGCGCATAAGATCGCGCAGCATGTCGAGATGCAACGAACTCGTCTGAAGGCTGTAGGCGCGACCATCGCACAAGCGTTCCAGATGTGGCTCCTACCATTGTTTCTCCCTTTCTGCGAACCTCGACGCGGCGATAAAGAACGATTGCGGCGAGGATCACCAACGGCGACAGCCATTCGACTGCCGGTCGCGACAATCCAGGCAGTGACCGCGGTCCCGGTATTGGCGCCGAGCAGCACAATTTCGCCATGCGCGGCTTGACCAGTTCACGCTCGACGAAAGATGCGGCCACCAAGGCCGTTGCCGTTGATCTCTGCAGCACGACTGTCACGACCAGCCAAATCCGCCGTTGGTGCCGTTCGGGAACCCAGTTTGGAGCTTCGCTCCAAAGAGGCTAGACACGCCTTTCACCTGCGCAAGGCTGAATAGCGGCAAGGGCTACAGCGCCGAAAAAAACCAGTACGAGAATCGTAAGTTCCATGTCTCCCTCACACTGAACAAAAAGCGCTCAGCGCATTTTTGGACTCCAGCCAGACGCAGCATCCCAGTGGGCGAGCGTCGATCCGCGTCCGCCGTCATGGATCCCGCACCTCCGAAAAGGCTGCGACGTTCGATCTCGGGGGGATAGCTTGGCAGTTCCCGAGAGGATGGTCCGCGATGTTCAAGAAACGTGCCAACTGCCAGGAAGGAGCTCGGAAGAACAGTTCCGCTACAGTTCAACGGCTTGCGCTGGAGAGTGCGGCGTCGCGCGCCTGGCCGAACATTGTGTCGCGCACTTCACAGGAATAGCGAACGGGTCGCCGTGTTAGCGGCAACGCGCAGATAGTGCAAATCCAGCCGCCGGCAAGGGCCGCTAGCGCCACCAAGATGCAAATCGCTCCGATGGATTGCGGCGACTACGCCCCGCACGATACCCGCCTGTCCGGCCGGTTGCATGCCGATGGCAAAGGGCTCGGCATGACGCCTTCCGCGAAGGAGGCGTTGGCGGGGCGATAGGTGAGGGCGGCCGGATGTACTGCATAGTAGGCGAGTATGCCGTGCACCGAAGGCCTCGCCCAGAAGCGCACGGCAGCCGAGCTTGTAAATGCCGAGCTTGTGGGTCTGGCAGGCTGCCACGGACACGGTCACCGACATGAGCGATTTGTGGAAGGTGGCGGATGGCCGCACTCCTGTAATAGCCTCTGTCTTAGAGTCATCCGGAGGCGACAAGCGTGTCGCAGTTGCGACATTTCAGTGCCCGCCGCGTCTCGTCGGGAAAGATTTTAGAAATAGGCCAGGCGGGAGTGGTGGTTGATTGGCCGTTACACGTATTTCCAACTGATGGCCCGGCCACTGCCTTGCAAAGTGCGTGACGGCGCGACTCCTTGATCGGGCGCCGGCATCAGGCGTCGGGCGTTGAAGGCGGCCGGGAAGCGCGGTCATTGAGGCCAGCTTCGTCCAGCCTGTCTGTACTTCAACGTGAGCCAAATCTCAGCTTCCAGCCGAAAGCCTCCGTGCGACACATTGCCCTCTCCGCGCGATAAAGCGTTTCTTCCTGACTACGGTTGATCTCGATCAATATGCCGCCGCTGCGCACAGTCTACCGTTCGCCTTGCAACGATTGGTTCCGATCCAACTTATGCTGGTTCAAGGAGAGGTCAGATGAGCAGGAATGATGCACGGTATCTGAGATGTACCGCGGCACTGGGTGCGGCTTTCTTCGCATGCGGGGCAGCCGCGGCGGAGCTGACATCACCGCCTGTTGCCCCGGCGACAGAGGGTGTAGCGGCCGGGCTAAGTCCCTGGCAGATCCGCGTGCGCGGTCTGGGCGTCCTCACTGAGGACAGTGGCTCAATCAACGGCGTGCCTGGCTCGGACCTTTCCTATTCGGACTCGTTGATCCCGGAACTCGACATCAGCTACTTCTTCACCGACAATATCGCCGCTGAACTTATCCTTGGCACGACCTATGCCAACATCAAGGAAGTTGGCGCGGTCGGGGTTCCGGTCGGGAAGGCCTGGCTGCTGCCACCGACGCTTACGCTGCAGTACCATTTCACCGACTTCGGCGCCTTCAAGCCCTATCTCGGCGCGGGGATCAACTACTCGCTGTTCTACAACCAGAGCGAAAAGGCGGGGTTCCATGACCTCGACGTCGACAATCATGTGGGCGCTGCGCTGCAGGTCGGTTTCGACTACATGGTCGACGAGCATTGGGGCGTGAACTTCGATGTGAAGAAAATCTTCCTCGAAACCGAATGGAAGGCTGATCATGACGTTCTCGGCCCCCTGAGCGGCAAGGCAAAAATCGATCCGTGGTTGATCGGCGCAGGCGTGACCTACCGTTTCTAATAGACCATTACTGCCGGAGAGGGAGACGCAGGCACCACCCGTCGGGCGCGTCCCCAATTGTAAACGGTCTCTATGCAGACCCTGAAGGCGGGTCACGTCGCCCTCTGTTCCCTGGAAAATCCAGAGTGACAGGTGCAAAAGATCGCCGACTCCGTGCAATGTCCGCGGCGCTTCCGTCGCCTCCGGATGTACTCTCGATAACCGGTGGACTTTCGTCCCGCTGATGATCCGTTAAAAGACACCGTTTCGCCGGAACCGTACGTCAGTCAACGATACCCGACTTTGAAACGCATTCATCTACGCAGTGGATCTTTGCTATCCACACAACCGTTTTGGCAATCTTCCGAACGCCGGTATAGAGAGTTGACTTCAACTGGAGGCAAGGGCGAATGTCTATTGCGAGCCGCTGTTAGAGGTGGTCTGATTGTCGAACTCACTTTCAGGCCATCGGTCTATGACGATCCGCCGAACCACTGCGAATTTGCCCTTTTGTAGGCCAAGGATGTGATGCGCGGGAATTCCGATCATCGAGATCGATCCGAAGCGCGCGGCCGCAGGCGGCGCAATCGCGCATGTCGCTGCTTTGCGCGACGAACGGCTGGCTTGCCTGCAAAAGCTCAGAAAAAAAGGCCACGAAGTTCGTAAGTCTGCAGTAAAGGAGTTTCATTTCCATGGTTTTTTCATTTTCCACGTTCAATCGGCTCGTCACCTTCACCGTCATGGCCGCCATCGTCAGCGTGCGGCCTTTGACGGCGGAAGACCTGTCCTCCCAGCAGCAGTGGCCGGGAACCCCCTTGTCACGAGTGGAAGCCCTTGCGGTTCTTCAGACTCTAAACGCGAATCTCCTCAGCAATGCCAGTGCGACGCTCACGCTCGATCGCTGGTGTGAAGCGCATAGACTTGCACCACCCGGTTCGAAGATCGTAGCAAAACATGTACAGGGACACGACAAGCCAGCTAACGTTCATATTCGTAAATTGCTGCACGTCGGGCCTAACGAGCCGATCGTCTATCGCCATGTCCGCCTAGCATGCGGTGATCGCATCCTTTCGGAAGCAGACAACTGGTATGTACCCGCAAGATTGACAGCGGAGATGAACGAGGTGCTGAATACGACTGATATCTCGTTTGGTCGAGCCGTTCGATCCTTGAACTTCACCCGAACCAACCTAACGGCCAGACTGCTTTGGTCCCCTCTTCCGGAAGGCTGGGACATGTCAGCCGAATTACCAGTGTCGAGCTCAGGGCCCTTGATTCCACCGCCATTCCTTCTCGAACATCATGCGGTGCTAAAGTTGCAAGATGGCACGCCTTTTAGTGCCGTGGTCGAAAGCTATACGAACAATGTGCTCGATTTTCCGGCTCCGCTGCTATATCCGCAATAAAGCCTAGTGGATTGGCTGGCGACTCGGCGTTAGCACGGAATCCGATTGAAGCCGGACGCCATTCGGATCGGACACCGGACAGGATTCGGATTGTGCCGAGCAGTTTGGAGTGATGAGGCCTCCGCCACCGGCGTCTTAATCGTTGAGCCGATCGGAAGGTGCGTGAATCAGCGCTCGCTTGCAAGTTTCCCACGCCTGCTCAGCGAATAGTCAAGCGTGTCCACGCTGCGCTCCTGCCCAGTCCTGACATTTCGATCTCTGCCTACTGAACATCAATGAAACCACCTTTGCCCCCGCTATCGACTTCGCGACCGAACGCTGGAGCGCCGACGGGGTCTTTGAGGCAAGCGGCAGCGCGAATGGCTTCGAGGGGCTCCTCGATCTGGTGCGGCCGGGCGCGTGCCGTGGTCCTGGTGGGCCTGCCGGTCGATGTAGTGCGTTTCGAATTGCCGGGCGTGATCACCAGGAAGGTACGCATCGAGACCGTATTCCGTTAAGCCAAATCTTCGACGCCGTGGATCGCCGGGCGCCCCCCTGAAGTCACCCCGCATGGCCCAGATGCGGAACAATTATGATTGCGGCGTGTTCGTGGTGGACGGCACGCGTGCGCTGGTTAGCATATTGGCGCAAGGACCACGACCAGCGCACGAGCCGCTGCACCTCGACAACCTCGTCGCCGATCGGCAGGCACTTCAGGACCGACTGAGGGCTCATCTTGGACCGATAGAATTTGGGGAGCGGCTTGAGCGGCTGTCCTGCGGCCATGGCGCCCAGCGCAATTTCGGCGGGACGCAACAGCCCGCACCACATGACCCTGTTGCGGGAGGACTCCCACCGTTGATCCCGTTTTGAGTATGGCGCAAGGAGGCGGTCGGCCCAGATCGGTGGGCCGCCGCATGATGTTAGGGAGCCTTGGCCGCATTCTGACGACGATGCAGCTCTTGCCGGCGCACTTGTTGGTCAGCGCGCTCCTGTCAAGCTGCGCGAGGCGGCGTAGTCACGCCGCTGCTGGCATTAAACGCTTCTGCGAAAACGAAGACGTTCCTTCATCACCGAACACTCTTCTCCACGGCATCAACACCTCCGGCCAACAAGTGTTACTCCTTGTGTCCGGTACGACACGTCGCCTATGTTCTTGCAGCATCTCCGCGTCGAAGCCTGACTTATCGGCGAGCGTCGGACGCGGGGGGAGAAGAAATACTATGTTGCTCACCTACCCGCCAAGGCAGACCTGCGCACGTTAGCTGCCACAATCAAGTCCTGACGGAGTTGCTAACAGGCCCATCAGCAGCTCAAAGAGGAATTCGGACTTGATCAACTTCGAACCGCGATCCTGGCAATGGCACGGCCCTCATCGTCACGCATTCATGATTATAGTTGATTTACCTTCCTTCAACATCGGCGTCTTGCAGCGGAAAAAAGACCACTGAGCCGCGGCATCCCGATCTCGCCTCCGGAAAGCCATGGCCTATTCTTGTGCCCGATCCAGACGTGGAAGACAGCGGCTAAATCGACAACCTGACGAGTTTGGCGCGCCCTGCAACCGAGTCCGCAAAGTGATTTATCCTAGCTGAATCGATGTAGAGGTCTGAGGTGTCTTCCAATACTCTCGCTACGGCTTCAGCGGTGGAGTCGACCAAGTTTGTAATTCGGCGGCGCACCAAAGGTAAGCCAACTCCAGCTTCCTTTGCAAAAGTCTGCCACCCATCAGCGTCCATCTCGGCAAGCGTGACCCGTTTCCCGATCCTCATGGCCATTTTCGGTGAAAGGTCTGGATAGGCGACCGTAGAAAGCAGATCGTACAGCGGGGCCATTTTCGGTCCCTGATCGTCGTAGAGGATCGAGAAATTCTTGCCGTGGGCATCGGCATTTCCGACAACCAGGTTGAAGATCGCGGCGTCCAGCAGCTTCAACACATCTGTAGCGGGCCGCGCTGATACTCGCCGCAACAGCTCAAAGCAGTCCTTGAATGTCGGCCCGCCCTCGCTGGCGTATTTCGTTTCAGGCGGCACACCAAGTGCTTGGCAAAAGTCTTCCTGGTGGATGCGGTGAACCACACCGTCGGCATCGCGATAGCGATCGTATCGCTCGACCACAAGAAAAGGGCGCCCATTCGCAGACCTCGGTTCGACTGGTGCAACGTCGAGGCCGATCGCTGCAGCGAGTCTCATCACGAATGCTTCGTTTTCGGTTGTCCCTGGAAAGCGCGCGATTGGTGGTTTCAGAATATGTGTTGTTGCTTGTCCGGAAACTGGAAGCGCGAGCTCGCCGTCAATCAAAACAAGCGGCACCTTGGACTGCGCGCCGGCTAGCGATAGCCTCAAGCCTTCCTGGCCGGCCAATAGCGGCCGCGTCGGAAGTGCGTCCAGTATCCGAACGATTCCGGCCTCATCCAGAGGTGTCGGCTGCTGGTCTGGAAGCGGCCCTGCCTCTATGGGCTCCTGATCTTCCGGCAAAAGCTGAAGTGCGCCGGCGACGTCGCCGCCCAAGCGATCAAGGAGCGCAAAGTCGTTCGCAGGTGAAACGCCCAATGCCTGCGCTGTCACAAGACGCTGGCTTTCCTCGGGCAACAGGCCGCCGAAAAATGGTCGGCATTCACGACGAGAAAAAGGTTCTGCGCGCTTCGGGAGGGAGGCAGACAGCGGAAGCGTGTTTTCGTCGTCGAGCCAAGCTTCGCTGTAGGCAAAGCCGATATCACCGTGCCTGTCCTGGGTGAATTGCCCGACAATGCGACCATCCCACCAGACGTTGAGAACCCTTACCGTCATTTTCTACGTTCACCAGGAGCCAGAATATCGATCGAACAGCCGAGTGTTTGCAAAACCTGCAACACTTTTCCTATCTGAGCTGTCGGTTTGCCCGCTTCGAGATCGACAATGAACCGGAGGCCAACGCCGGCAACGCCCGCAAGCTCATCCTGCCGCAAGTTTTGCTCCTTGCGCACGATGCGGACTAGAGCGCCGATATCGGCTGGAGTTTTGATGCGCTTCGCCATTTTTTTGTTTTCCCGCTCGGGAAAGTAGCATCATATCGGCCGCCCTGTCGAGTGAAATTTCCCGGTCGGGAAAATTTATGCCCGAGAAGGCGTATCGCCAATGAAATTTACCGCTCGGGATTACGAAATTGAGTGGCAATTTTGGTGGCAGGCTGAGTTTTCGTCCCGTCCTCAAATTCTATGAAGCGCAGTATAAGCCTGGGCGGCGTGCGGGCTCAGATTCCGCCGCGCCGTTTCTGCCTGGACTGCCTCCCTTATCTTTAGGCCGCTGAGGGGCGGCGCCTCACGTGCGGCCTCATCGACGACGGTAGCCTTTCTCGCGCCCGCAAGTGCAGCTCAAAGGCGGCTTGCGCCTGGCCAGCTTGCTGATCGTCGGGGAGGGCATGCTGAACCTGCATCGAAGCGCCAGTTTGGTTGGCGAAAAATTGTCCATGCTAGTCTCATCTCCGCAGATCCCGGCGGCACGCTACGCTGGCAAGCTGCCGAGAAGCTGACGAGCCTCGCCGCGCAGTGTAAAAAAGCCGCGTGCCAATCCCATCGCGGACACGAAAAAAGTCCTGGACGCAAGCGTGCCGCTGAATATGCGCATCAAGCCTGCGGTCCGCAACCTGAGCCCGCGCTGCCGAGCTGCTTGGGAAGACACGCACTAATTTCATGCCGGAGGTCTCTGAGCGTCGCGCCGAGGAGGCGCTGCTCGTCGCGCACTTCGTTGCCTGCGAGGGCAACCGCGTCATCGCCTACTGCGCACTCGCTTCCGGTGCGGTAAAGCAGCCGAAGCGGCTGGCGGTTTCCGGCGCAATATGCCTGACCCGGTTCCGGGTGCCGTCCTCGGCCGCCTCGCAGTCGACCCTCCTATTAGGGTCGCGGCATCCGTAGGGCATTGGTGCACGACGCAGGCCTGCGCCTGCTCCATGCTTTTGAAATCCTCGGCATTCGCGGTGTGCTGTTGCATGCGATTTCCAGTGAGCGCGAGCGTTCTAGAGGCGATCGGCTTCCTGCCTTCGCCGTCCGATCCCACGATGCTGACGGCCGGGTTGCATGATCTCAGCAGTGCGCTGAATCCCTGACGATCTTTAGGCCGCCCTCACAATTCGGATGTGGTTTTGTAATCGTCATTAGAATGTGGCGAGCACTGTAGCGGTCTACCCCTTTGCCGAATCAACGCTGTCGCCGGGCACGGGCGAAGCCTGTAGCACCGCTGCGGAAGCGTAAGCCTCAGTCCCCGCGTTATACTCGGTAAAATGTGGCCGCGTTGTCGTGGAACAGTGCCGAGCGTTCTGAGACCGAGAAGCCCACGGTGATCTTCTTGAAGGCATTCCAAATGGCGTCGTAACTTGAGAACAGCTTATCGACGGGGAAATTCGAGGCGAACATCGCCCTGTCGACCCCGAAGGCGGCAATCGCCTCCTCGACATATGGGCGGATGCTCTCGCTGGTCCAGTTCCAGTTCCCCATACCGAGGCCAGAGATCTTGCAGGCGACGTTGGGCGCTTGTGCGAGTGTCTTCATCGCTTTCCGCCAGCCCTCAAAATGCGACGGCCCGTCAACCTGCATGCCGGTATGGTTGAGGATGATCTGCACGTCTGGGAAATCACGGGCGAGTTCAAGGAATTCCTCCATCTGCCAGTAGTAGAGCTGGAGGTCGTAACTCAGGCCGCGACGAGCCAGCTCCTTGAAGCCCTGCCGCCATTCGGGCGTCCTGCTGACCTCGGGCTCATTCAGGTAGGTCTTGGCGCCATCGGTGTGAAAGTTCATCGACTGGCGGATACCGCGGAAGTTCGCGTATTGCATATGCTCATCAAGCAGGTCGCCGACATCGGGCTTGCGGAAGTCCGCATAGCCGACAATGCCGTGAGGGAAGCCATGCTTGTCCGCAACGCCTTGGAGCCATTTCGTTTCGCCGGCGGGGTTCGTGGGGTCGAATCCGACATCGAGATGGACCGCCTTGACGAGGTTCTGGTTCTTCGCGTCCGCGAGGAAATCCTCGATCAGGTAGGTCTTGTTGATAGCTGTATAATCGCCGAAGGCTGAAGGCTTAACACCGTCGGAAAGCCAGGGGTAGTAGTTGGTCTCCAAATCCCAGAGGTGGAAATGGGGGTCGATGATGGCGATGTCGGACATGGTATCTCCTCGGGGTCGCGGGAAACGGCAGGCACCGCCGTTCCCGCGAGTCTCCTGTCAGTTGCTCGGGGGGAAAACGCGGGCGATGACCGCCTTCGCTTCCGCCGTATCGATCTTGTCGGCGGTCACGAGCGGCATGACAAGCGCAAGATCCTTTTCGACCGGAGCATTGGTCAGAGCGTTGAATACCTGCAGCGTGCCGTCGATGCCCTGTCCCACCGCCTCCTGGAAGAAGATCCCCTGGATGGCGGTGGCTTTCAACAGTGCAATGGTCGTCGGGCTGCCGTCTGCGACCGCGATGCCGATCTTTCCGGTCAGGCCGCGGGTTTCAAGCACCTTCGCCGCTCCGGTCCCGGCCTCATCATACATACCGTAGATCGCCTTGATGTCCGGATGGGCCGTCAGCATGTCATTGGCCTGCGTCACCGCCTCATTGACGGTCAGCCCACGCGTCTCCAGCATCTGGACAAGTTCGCAGCCGTCGGCTGCGAAGGCCTCCTGAGCGCCCTTGAGATACTTCTGGGCGTTCTCGCGGTCCTGCGGAAGGGAAAGCATACCAACCTTGTTGCCGCCGCGCTCCTTGGCGAGGGCGCAGACGAAGCTGCCTTGGGCTTTGCCAGTTTCGTAGTTGTTGGCGGTGACCGAGGACGTGTAGTCCGTCTGGCCGGGCTGCGGGCCGATACCCGCGAAAGCGATCGGTATGTTCTGGGATTTCAGATAGGCGAGCAGAGGCGGGGTGCTGGTCGAGCTCACCGGACCGATGACGATCGCGTCGACGCCCTTTGTCACCGCGGTCCGCGCATTATCCATCTGCTTGGCCGGCGAATTCTCGGAGGTGAACTCGACATAGTCCATACCTAGCTCTTGGGCCTTCTGCTTCACGCCGAAGCCGACCCACTGCCAATAGGAAATGTCGAGCGATGGCGCGAGATAGGCGACCGTTTTCCTGTCCTCCGCATGCGAGACGCTCGACAACGCTGCCAGCGCTGCACCCGCTGCCATGGCGAGCCACCCGTTCAGTTTCTTCCTCATGCCTTCTTCCTCCTCTTGACGTCCAGGTCTCCCCCGGGACGGATTACACGGCACCGCGCCGCGATTTGCTGAAGCGATCGATCAGGACCGCGATCAGGATGGCGAGGCCGGTGACCGATCCCTGCCAGAAACTATTGATGCCGATGAGATTGACGCCGTTCTGGATGACCGTGATCATGAGCGCTCCGAGAACCGCGCCCACCGCCGTTCCCGTGCCGCCAAGCAGGCTTGCGCCGCCGATCACAACCGCGGCGATCGCCTGCAGCATGAGGCTCGAACCGGCCGTCGATTCCGCATTGAGAATGTAGGAAATCGTCAGCAATCCGGAGAAGGATGCGAGAAGTGACGAGGCAACATAAGCGAAGAACTGCGTCCGCTTGACGGGAATTCCCAGAAGACGTGCCGCTGCCGCGCTGCTGCCCACGGCATAGAACCAGCGCCCCGCGACCATCTTCTTGAGAAAGATCTCGATCACGACGAGCAGGACGATGCAGAACAGGATGTAGTTGGGCACGCCGGGTATCAGGCTGCCGCTGTTGAGCAGCCAGAAATCCGGATCGCCGATCGGCATCGAGCGTCCATTGGTGACGATGAAAGCGAGTGAGCCGGCCACGGCAAAGGTGATCAGCGTGACGACGAAAGGCGCGAGACCGGCCACCGTGACGAGAAAGCCGTTGATCGAACCGAACACAAGCCCGACCCCAAGCCCAATCAGCGCGGCGCTGACGTCGAGACCTGAGGCCATAGCCTGTGCTGTGACCATGCCGGTCAGTGAGAAGACCGAGCCGACAGAAAGGTCTATGCCGCCGGTAATGACGACGAGAAGCACGCCGAGCGACATGATGATCAGCGGTGCTCCGGCCTGTGTAATATTGGCGAAATTGCCCCAGCTCATCGCCTGCGGCACCTGTGTTCCAACCGCGAGAACGAGAAGGACAATGGCCCCTGCAATCGCCAATTCCGTACGGTAGGCGGAAACGAGGCCTTCCCGAGTTCGGATTGCCCCTGGCGTAGCCCCGGCCTGGTCAATAATGGTCTTCGTCATGCCGCCATTCCTGTCAATGTCGCAAGCTTGTCTTCGCTGAGTTCGTCCCGCTCGATCACACCCGATGAGCGCCCCTCTGTATCGAAAGCGAGCACCTGGTCGCAGATCTCAAGCAATTCCGCGTTTTCGGTCGACCACCAGACGATTGCCGTCCCCGTAGTCGCCATGTCCCGGATCAACTGGTAGATTTCCCGCTTGGTGCCGATATCGACGCCGCGGGTGGGTTCTTCGAGCACCAGGAGGCGGGAAGGAACGTTCAGCCAGCGGGCGAGAAGAAGCTTCTGCTGCGTGCCGCCGCTCAGCGTGTTCGGCAGGTGCCAGAGCGAACCGGCTTTCACTTTGAGCGCCTGCATCAGGTCCAGACACTCGACCTCTTCCCGCTTGGTGGCAAACAGGGAACCGCGCGTCGCGCGGCGCGATGCGAGCACATTGTCGATGATCGGCAGGGAATGGAGGATGCCGCGGTGCGACCGGTCCCCGGTTACGAAGCCTGCTCCGAGGCGCGCGGCCTCTCGCGGCGAACGGAAACGGTCGGGCCATCCGGCGCGCGTTACCGTCCAGCGCCTTTCGTGCGCGGCGCCAATGAGCGCGGCGATCAGGGTTTCGGGGCCCGCAGGAGCGCCGGCAACACCGAGAATGGTCCCAGGCTGGAGCGTTACGGAAAACCCTGTTTCCGCGATCGTCAGCGGTTCATCGGACAGAGACGCCACCGGTGCCGGCCGAGCGGAATGGGCAACGGCTGTGGCTTGCGCCTGCCCCATATGCTCGATGATGGCGAGATCCGACAGCTCTGCCGTCGGCACGTTCCCCACCACGGTTCTTCCGTCCCGGATAATCGAGCAAACATGGGCGATCTGGCGGATTTCCTTCATGCGATGCGAGACAAAGACGACCGAGAGGCCATTTCCCCGTGTCAATTTTCTCAGAACCCCGAACAGCCGCTCCGTCTCGGCCGCGGTCAGATTGGCGGTCGGCTCGTCCAGGAGGATAAGTTCGGCCCCCGACGACAGCGCTCGCGCAATCTCCACCATCTGTCCCTCATGGAGGCTGAGGTCGCCGACGAGACGGTTCAGCGCGGTACCCGCAAAGTCCCGATCAATCATCGAAAGGGCGGCATAGGCCTGGCTGCCGGCCGTCCTTCCATCGTAAACGCGCGAGCCCTTGCGGAAATGAGGCAGTGCTATGCTCTCAGCAACCGTCAGGTGGGGAAGAAGCGCGAGTTCCTGGTGGACGACGGCAACCTTGCGGCGACCGTCCGCTTCGGTGAGGATGTTGCCGGCCATATCCCGGAAGACGAGTTCGCCACCATCCTTTGCCGCCGTTCCCGTGATGACGCGGATGAGCGTCGATTTGCCGGCACCGTTGCCGCCGAGGAGCGCGTGTATTTCGCCGCGCGCTACCGAAAAATCCACGCCTTTGAGCACGACTGTCGCACCATACGACTTGGTAAGTGATCGGACCGAGACGATGTCTTTGCTGGCGTCGGTCATAGTCCTGTCCTCAGTAGAGCGTGAGCGCCGGGATGAAGCTCACCGCAAGAAGGAGCGTCATCGCCATGGCAAAGAAGGGCCAGAGTTCACGGGTGGTCTCGCCGAGTGGTGATTTGGCGATCGACGAGGAGATGAAGAGCGTCGTGCCGATCGGGGGGGTGTAGAGCCCGATTCCAAGATTGATCACCATCATCAGCCCAAGCTGGACCCGGTCCAGACCGATCGTGTCGGCAAGGGGAACGAAGATGGGTCCGAGCAGCAGGATGGCGGGCGGCATATCGAGCGGCATGCCGACGATCAGCATCAGGATGTTCATCATTAGGATGATGACGATCGGGCTCGAGATGTTGGCGGCGACCCAATCCGCCATCTGCTGCGGCGCCTGGTCGAAGGTCAAGACCCAACCCACGGCGGCACTGCCCATGATGACCAGCATGACCACGCCGGTGGCCATGCCGGCCTCGACCACGTTGTCGCAGAATCGCTTCCATGTCAGGTCGCGGTAGTAAAGAAGGCTGAGTGCGAGCGAATAGACGACCGAGAGCACCGCGACTTCCGTGGGCGTGGCCAGGCCAAACCGCAGGAATAGGATGATCAGCACCGGCAGCAGCACCGCGGGCAGGCTCTTCAGTGCCAGCGTGGCGAGCTGCCGCCTGCTGGTCTGCGAGGGCTGCGAGGCGTAGCCGCGCCTCACCGAAACGAACCAGCAGACGAAGACAAAGCTCGCGGCCATCAGGATGCCCGGCAAGATGCCCGCGACGAAGAGGTTGGCGACACTGACGCCGCTTACCAGGGAGAAGAGGATCATGGGAATCGACGGCGGTATCAGAACGTCGATGACCGCCGAGGTCGCGTTGTTGGCCGCGCAGAGCGCGGGCGGAAAGCCGTGCTTTTTCTGCCACGGGATAAGAACGGATCCGAGGGCGCTGGCATTCGCCACGGCGGAACCGGAGACGCCGCCAAACACGACGGAAGAAACGACGGTGGTCGACAGGGGTCCGCCCCGCCAGCGCTGCATCGCATGCGATGCCAGCTCCAGCAGCTGCCGGCCGAGCTCACCGCCAAGCATCAGCGTGCCGGCCAGCATGAAGAACGGCAGCGCGAGCATCGGAAAGGATTGGGTCTGGTCATAAATCTGCTGCGCCACAATCGAAAGCGGCAGATAGCCGTTGAACAGGACCGCGACGCCGGCGGCGATAATCAGGGCGTAACCGACCGGCACTGCCAGCATCATCAGTGCGCAGAAGACAATGATCATCACGATCGTCATAGCGCCACCTCGCCGCTTTCGGTATTCGTCCGGTGGTCCCAACCGAGGCGCAGCACGCGCAGAGCGACAGCGAGCGTGACGATCGCGACCAGCACGGATCCTACGGCAAGGGCGAAATACCCGACGCTGTTGGGCAATTGGAGGACCGGGCTGTGTTCGATCCCGGCGATCTCGCCAACAAGATAGGCCTGGTAGCCGAGCATCAGGAAAGCTCCGGCGCTGACGAGATTGGCGGCGACAAATGCAGTTGAACGTGCGCCATCCCGGAGTTTGTCGTAGATCCACTCGACCGCCATATGGCCGCCGGAATGGGCCGCCAGCACGATGCCGCCGAGGATGAACCAGGGAAAGATCAGCACCGGTAGCTCCTGAGCGAATGAAAAGCCTCCGCCGGCCAGCACGTAGCGGGCAGCGACATTCGCGGTCATGAAGACCATGAGTGCGATGCCGCTGAATATGACGACCTGCCGCGCGAACCAGACGATGGCCCGTGCCGTCAGCTCAACGAGATTTGAGAGGCTTTTCATGGGATGCTCCCGCGCCGACAAGGCCTCAGCCTTTGGCTGCCGATTCGATCTGGGCGACGAAATTCCCGAAGGGCTTCTTCTGCTCTCGACAACAGAAGCAGTCGCCTTGGCGAAGCCTTCGCGGTCCACCTCGGTGACCTCGATCGCGGAAATGCGCCTGAAGGCTGCCAACACTTCTGCGTCCTTGTCGGCGGAAAGCTTGCGCTGCAGTTCGCCGGCTTCCTTGGCCGCCGCCTTCACTGCCTCGAGATCGCCGCCTAGACGGGCTTGTGCAATCTGCGACATCAGGAACGGCGTCGATTCCCATTTATGGCCGGTGAGACTGATGTACTTGTTTACCTCGTAGAGCTTGGAGCTATCGATATTGGCGAGCGGGTTCTCCTGTCCGTCGACCACGCCCTGCTGCAAAGCCACGTAGAGCTCGCCGAAGGCAATCTGCTCCGTCGCCGCACCGAGAGCCTGAAAAATATCCATGGTCATCGGGTCGGCGGGCGTGCGGATCTTCATTCCGCTCACCTCGGCGGGGGCTGCGACCTTGCGCTTCGAATTGGTGAGGTGGCGAATGCCATTATCCCACCAGTCGAGCGGCACCACGCCGACCGCTTCGAAGCGCTTGACGAGTTCGGCGCCAACGGGCCCACCGAGAACCTGCATCGCCTTCGCCGTGTTCTCGAACAGGAACGGAAGACCGAGCGCGGCAAGCTCCGGAACGAGCGCGGACGTCGCTCCCTGGCTGTTGGCTGTGACATCGAGCGCGCCGGTGCGCAGGCTCGTCAGCATCGCGGCGTCGCTGCCGAGTGTTTCCGCGCCGGCCACATTGATGGTCACACGACCGGCTGTCTTCTCGGCTACCAGTTCGGCAAACTTCGCGGCCGCGACAGTTCGCGGATTTCCCGGTGCGGCACCATGGCCTAGGGTCAGTGTCGTGCCGGCCCGTGCGGGCCGAACCATCGTGACGATCGCAGGGGCCGCGAGCACGGCCGATGACGCGGCCAGGAAGCGGCGTCTGGTTATCTCGTACTTCATTGTCTCTCCTCCACTTTGAAACTGTTGCGGCCCCGATGCTCCTCCAGCGCGGGTGACCGTTTTCGTCACTCGTCGAGCCACTCCTTGATCTGGGCCACGATTTTCGTGGTCGATATGCCGTACATGTCGTGCAGGGTCGGCAGGGCGCCCGCTTCTAGAAAGGCGTCGGGCAGTCCGATCTGCCGGAATGCGGCGGGACGCACAGCGGACCGCATCAAGGTGGCGGCGACCGCTTCGCCGAGGCCACCGATAACGGTGTGGTTCTCAGCCACGACCACAAGCCGTCCCTGCCTGGCGCACTCAGCGAGGATCGTTGCCTCGTCAAGCGGCTTGATCGTCGGAACATGAAGAACGCCGGCATCAATGCCGTTCTTGCGAAGTTCCTCGGCCGCTTCGAGCGCCCGCATCGTCATCAGACCGGAGGAAATTATCAGTGTGTCCCTGCCATCCCGCAGCAGCTTGGCCTTGCCCAGTTCGAACCGGTAGCCGTATTCCTCAAGCACGAGTGGAACATTGCCGCGCAGAAGCCGCATATAGACCGGACCCTCGTGGGCAGCGATGGCCGGGACCGCCTGCTCGATCTCGCTGGCATCGCAAGGATCGATGATGGTGAGGTTCGGCATGCCGCGGAACATGGCAATGTCCTCGGTCGCCTGATGGCTCGGGCCATAGCCTGTGGTCAGTCCCGGCAGCGCGCAGACGACCTTGACGTCAAGCATCTCCTCGGCGATCGCGAGGCAGATGAAGTCATAGGCGCGGCGCGATGCGAAGACGGCATAGGTCGTCACCCAGGGCTGCAGCCCTTCCCGTGCCATCCCGGCAGCCGACATCATCAGCAACTGCTCGGCCATGCCCATCTGGTAGAAGCGATCGGGATGGGCCGCCCGGAAGACATGCAGATCCGTGTATTTGGCGAGATCGGCCGAAAGACCGACGACACGGTCGTCCTTTTCCGCCAAGGCGGAAAGCGCATGTCCGAAAGGCGCCGGACGTGTCGGCTGGTCGGCGCCGGCAATGGAAGCGATCATCGCCGACGTGGTTAATCGGGGTCTCTCCGCATTGCCGATCAGATGGGCGGGGCGTTCGTATTTCGAGCGTCTCATGCCGTCACTCCCGCGTCGATGATCCGGATCGCCTCGGCCCATTCCTGCGGTTCGACGCGCAGGAAGTGGTTGCGCTCACGCGCCTCCAGGAAGGGCACGCCCTTGGCCATCTTCGTATCGCAGATGATGATTCTGGGCTGCGGATGCCGGTGCTGGCGCGCATTGTCGAAAGCGTCGACGAGCGCATCGATGTCGTTGCCGTCGATGCGTTGGACGTACCAGCCGAAGGCCTCGAACTTTGGACCGAGAGGCTCGAAGTTGAGCACCCCGAGCGACGGGCCGTCCGCCTGCATCTGATTGACGTCGACGATGCCGATCAGGTTGTCGAGCTTGTAGGAACCGGCCGACATGGCCGCTTCCCAGGTAGAACCCTCGTCGAGCTCACCGTCGGAGAAGAGGTTGTAGACGAAGGACCGCGAACCTTTGCGCTTCAGCGCGAGCGACATGCCGACGGCTATGCCGAGGCCGTGACCCAGCGATCCTCCGGTAATCTCCATGCCCGGCGTGTAGGCCGCCATGCCGGACATCGGCAGGCGGCTGTCATCGGCGCCATAGGTTTCCAGTTCATCTTCGGGAATGATCTTCGCCTCGATCAAGGCCGCATAGAGTGCGATGGCATAATGGCCGATCGACAATAGGAAACGGTCGCGACCTTCCCACTCCGGATCGTCCGGCCGGTAGGTCGTCGCATGGAAATAGGCGACCGCGAGAACGTCTGCGATGCCGAGCGCCTGTGCGATATAGCCCTGGCCCTGAACTTCGCCCATGCGGAGCGCATGCCGGCGAATGCGGCGCGCACGCTCGGGCAGACTGATGTTGTGACCGATCTGAGCCATGCCGTCCTTCCTTTCAGGCTTCCTCGTGGATCAATGGATCAGCATGCCGCCATTGACGTCGATGACGGCGCCCGTGACGTAGGCGGAGAGATCGGATGCGAGGAAGAGATAGATGTTGGCCACGTCGCGCGCGTCGCCCAAACGACTGAGCGGAATGCCCTTGACGATGTCTGCGCGCATCTCGGCGGACAGCTTGTCGCCGGTGATGTCGGTCTGAATGAGCCCCGGTGTCACGCAATTGACGCGAATGCTGTCGGGGCCGAACTCCCTGGCCATGGCCTTGGCAAGGCCGAGCACGCCGGCCTTGGCCGCCGAATAATGGGGGCCGCCGAAGATTCCGCCGCCGCGCTGCGCTGAAACCGACGACATGCAGGCGATCGATCCACCGCCATTCTGCCGCATGTTTGGTATGAAAACCTGACTGAGATTGAGCACGCCCGTCATGTTGACGGCGACGATGCGCTGCCAGTCGGCGTCAGAGATATCGAGGGTCTTCACCGGCTGGGTGATGCCGGCATTGTTGATGAGGATGTTGGCGACGCCAAACGCGCTCAAGACCTCATCCGAGGCGGACGTGCAGGAGGCACGATCGGCAACGTCGCAACGCAGCCCGATATGCGCACCGTGTTCGACCGGCGGCAGGTCGCCCGCTGCAGCCTTTGCCTCATCGGCGTTGATGTCAAGAATGGCGACCCGCGCGCCGTGCGATGCAAAAAGCTCCGCCGTTGCCCGGCCAATGCCACGCTTGCTCGCCGCGCCAGAGATGACGGCGGTCTTTCCCTTCAAAAGCATCTTTTCTTTCCTCCCGACACCGACTATGCGGCGCCTGGTGTCTCCTTCCAGGCCTCTGCCTGTCCTCGTGGAAGAGTTGTGGCGTAGCGCGCACCGTCCTTCAAACGCCAACTTTACATCTGTGGGTGAATCTGATTCACTAATCCCATGCTGCAGACGACGTCACTCTCCGCTATGCGCATTTTTGAAGCTGCCGCGCGACTCGGTTCGTTCCGGGCAGCCGCGGAGGAGTTGAACCTCTCGCCGAGTGCCGTCAGTCATGCGATTATGCGGCTGGAACGGGATCTGGGGGTGGCGTTGTTCGAACGGACGACGCGCAGCGTTTCGCTGACTGTCGCGGGGCAGACACTACTCAATCATGCGTCCAATGCCTTCGAAGAATTGCGGCGCGGTGTTGAACAAATTTCATCCAACAAGGCGCAATTGCTGCGACTCCACTGCGCGCCGAGCTTCGCGGCACAGGTGCTGTCGCCCCGTCTGCCGCAGTTTTTGAAAGAGAATCCCGGCATAGAGGTCCGGGTGGCGGCCAGCACCAACTACGCCCGCTTCGTCGATGGGCTCTTCGATGCCGATATCGTCTACGGCGAGCCACTCAATCGTGAAGACCTGATCGTCATCCCGCTTTCTGAAGAAATCGTCTTGCCGCTTTGCGCGCCGGATCTGGCGCACCAAATCAAGTCCCCGCGCGACCTGTTTCACCAACCGCTGATCCGAAGCGATCTCAAGCGCATCCAGTGGATCGACTGGTTCGAAGCCAATGACCTTGGACCACCACCATCACCATCGATGAGTTTTGACCGGAGCTTCCTTGCCGTCGATGCTGCGGTCAACGGGCTCGGAATTGCGCTCGAGTCCGATGTGTTGGCCAGGCGCGAGCTGGAAAGCGGCAAGTTGGTCCGTCCTCTTCATCGGATCTGTCGCGACAACCGCTATATCGGCCACTATCTCGCCTATCCAAAATCCGGCAGCCAGCGGCGACTCGCCCGCGCCTTTGCCGATTGGCTGACGCGCGAATGCCAGCCGGCCAGCACTGGCTCAGAGTAGACATTCCGCCAGGCTTCTCGGCCGCGACGTCTCACTCGTTTCCGAGTGAAGCGGACGAGAAATCTTTCAAGGCCGGTCGCTCAACCGTATCACTGAAGGGGCCGCGTACCCGAGGCGTGATTGGGACTAATAACCGTCATTGCCAGATAGGAAGCATGTGAGCAGGTCGATCCGGGGAAACTCGACTGATCAAAGAACGGGTTTCGCTCATTCCCAGATTCGAAACCACGCCGGCGGCAATGGCAGGGACCAGGGTATTAAGGGTTGATTTTTGGCGGGCTGCATGGAGGTACATCGGTGGGGCGAGAAGAAAGGCGAAACTTCGCCTCCTTCGTCGGTTCTCGCCACTGGGTTCATTTTGCTCAGATTTGCCCGACATGGCCTAAGGCTTTACGCACTCACTTATTATCCATGAGTTTTTGAAACATGTAGATGTATTCGAGGGCGTAGCGGCGGGCGTGTTCCTGCAGGTTGGCGGCGGCGGCGTGACCGCCCTCGATATTTTCATAATAGTAGAAGGGCAGGCCCATGTCTTCGAACAGCGCGGCCATCTTGCGCGCGTGCACTGGGCCGACGCGGTCATCCTTTGTCGAAGTTTCAAAGAAGGGTTCCGGATACGCTACGCCCGCCTTGACGTTGTGATAAGGCGAGATCGAGCGCAGGAAGGCGCCTTCAACCGGATCGTCGGGACTGCCATATTCGGCTTGCCAGGAGGCTCCTGCCGACATGCGGGTGAAATTGACCATGTCGAGAAGCGGCACCTGGATCACGACTGCGTTCCACAGGTCGGGGCGCTGGATCATTTGCACGCCCATGAGCAGGCCGCCGTTCGAACCCCCCATGATCCCGAGATGCGGTGTCGAGGTGACCTTCTTGGCGATCAGGTCCTGCGCAACGGCCTGGAAGTCGTCATAGACGCGCTGACGATTTGTCTTCAAACCGGCGTCGTGCCATTTCGGGCCGAATTCGCCGCCGCCGCGGATATTCGCGAGCGCGTAGGCACCACCCTTTTCCAGCCACAGTTTGCCGAGCACCGCCGAATAGCTGGGCTGCATTGGAATTTGGAAACCGCCATAGGCATAGAGGATGGTCGGGTTCGTGCCGTCCAGCTTGACGTCCTTGCGCGCTACGAGGAAGTATGGAACCTTCGTTCCATCCTTCGAGGTCGCCCAGAACTGCTGTGCTTGCAGGCCTCCGGCATCGAAGCGTGCTGGGGTCGAAGTGATCTTCTCGACTTGGCCGGTTGCAGCATCGGCGCAAAACAGAGTTGAGGGTTCGAGGAACCCTTCTGAGAAGACGAACAACTGATCGCTCTCATCGTCGCTAGACGTCAGGGACAGCGTCGAATTTTCCGGCAGAGCCAGCTTGAAAGACGACCAGCCGCCCTTGCCGAAATCGAAGCTGCGCACCTCGCTGGTGACATTCGATAGGATCGACAGCACGAGACGATTTTTGGTCTGGGTAGTGCCTGCGACAGATTGATGCTCGTTTGGCATGAACAGCACAAGCGGTTCAACGCGCGCTGGATCGGCGAGCGCCGCCTTGAGATCGAAAGCGATAATCGCACCATTGTGGAAGACGGTGCCTTTGGCCGAGGTCCAGTCCGACTTCAACCAATAGATTGCCTGGCCCTTGTAGTAGCCGCTAAAGACGGCCGTGGTCGGTAGGGGCAGGACCACCTTGCGCGTATCGGGGTGGCCGTTTGGGTAAAAGGCTAGTTCGGTATTGAAGAAGTCGAGGCCGCGATACGAGGTGTCCATAACATACTTGCCATCGATGTCGCGTAGCACGCCGCGCTCAGCCGAGACGTCCTTCTTTTGGCCGCGGAAAATCTCGACCGCCTGATCCAAGCTCTGGCCGCGCTTTACCACCTTGGTGACGTAGGCATAGCCGGAAGAGGTCACTTCACCCGGCGTCCATTCCCGGGTCACGTAGATGGTGTTCTCGTCCACCCAGGTCACGGACTGCTTGCCTTCGGGTAGGACGAAGCCTTCCTTAACGAATTCACCCTTGGCAATGTCGAATTCGCGGACCACATCCGCATCCTTGCCGCCATCGGACAGGCGGATGAGGCAGAGATTGCTCGTGGGCGGCAGGCAGTCCCCGCCTTCGAATACCCAGGTCTTGCCCTCGGCCTTGGATAGCGCATCGACGTCGAGAATTGTGCGCCATTGCGGGTTGCCGGACCTGTAGGACTCCCAGGTCGTGCGCCGCCATAGGCCCTGCACGTGCGTGCCGTCCTGCCAGAAGTTGTCGATCATCCCGTCGCGCGCGAAGCTGGGCGAAGCAATGCGGTCGGTCGCCTGTAGGATCGTCAGAGCGTCGGCCTGGTACTCGCTGTAACGCGGATCTTTCGACAGCTTATCGACGGTCGAAAGGTTATGCGCCTCGACCCAGGTCATCGCCTTGTCGCCGTCGATCTCGTTCAGATAGGCGCGAGGATCGGAGGCGTCCTTGGAAGCTTTGTTGGGGTTGGAATCAATCGCCGTGGCGACGGTGGTCATCTGGGGCTGGGCGGGAGCCGTCATGGTGACCATAGTCATCGCCATCATCAAGCTGTTCAGAAATGTAGTGAGCATGGTTTGCCTCTTCGAAAGCCTCGATAAACGTATTGGAAGCGTTTAAAATCAATCGCTTCGCACCCTTCTCAGCAAATGCTGTGCCAGTCTGTGTGGGCAAGAGCTGTGCCAGCCCGGTTTTTTCGGGGTCATTGGGAGGCCGTTGTAGGAGAAGTGGCACTGTGTGTCGCAACCGCGAAACGGCGTTGGACGACGTCGGGCGCGGTCGGATCCGGCACTTCAGGGAGTTCGCGCTATAGGGTTGACTCGGGATTGTCGACACCCAGCCTTGCTTTGTGGAAGAACCGCGCGTCTGCGTATGAAGAGCCGCGCCGTCAGCGGCAATTTGGTCAACAAGCTCGGGGGATTTTTCCGAAAACCTGGTAGGCCGGTCAATTCGTCATCCCGGACTGTCCACCCAAGGGCGCACTCCAATAAGGGTCAAGTTCAGTGCTGATTGACACCTCCGCCAGACCGCCGTCGCTCATCAGGCCGTCGGGGACCCCTCAGGAGCTTCCGGATATCGGACCTATCATTGGCGAGAATTGGCGCCACGGCTCCGAACCAGCCTAGAATGTCGTGATCGACGTACTGGAAGATATCAATCTACTGCCAAACCAGTTCGGTCCAAGGCAAGCTTCCACCTTACCTTGACCGTGCACTAGAGAGCGAGCGCCTCATGCCGGAAGCCGGGCGCCCGACATATATCAACATCCGCGGCGTGCCTTATAGGGCCGAGTTGCTGGAAGAGAACGGTCGCTCACGGGTTCGTATTTATCCTGTGACTGGCTGAGGAATGCGCTTGAGCTGCAATCTCGGTTGTAAGCGGAGCGGCGCACCGCGGGCAAGCCTTTTACCGCCCCAGCCACTGTCATAGGCCTGCTCGTACCAAGGGCGCTCATGGGAACTGCCCTGCGCAATGATATACGAGCCTTTGGTTAGATCGAAAACGGCGAACGGAAGTTCAACTTGTACATTCGATCCAGGAGTTCGCTGCTCCCCAGTGGAAGAGTGACCTTTCGCCGTGGGGCAGCAACCTTATGCGTTGACATACACGTATCTTGCGCGAAGCCCGCGCCCGATAGGATCACGCGGTTGCGGACGGTTTCCTGTATAGCATGCCGTCGCACCATACGTGTTCAACGCGGCCCCACTCGCAGGCTGCGGCTGCACTTGGGAAGAAGCCACGCCCATGGTAATTGGCACTTGTGTTGCAAAGCAACGGAATGCCCGTGAGCTTTTCATATTCGACAAGTACCTCGGCGACCTTATGCTGAGAGTTCCTGGAAATGGTTTGCAGCCGCGCAGATCCGTCAAGATGTACAACTGCAGGAACTTTGTCCTGCCACGGCATCTTCGTCTGGTGATCGAACAACATGTATGGATCGGGCGTTCCTGGACTAAATATATCCGGTGCACGGTCCTCCAGACATATTGGCGCAACTGGCCGGAAGTGTTCGCGGAATTTGATTTCGTTAAGATGATCTTTCATTTCCGGCGAGGTCGCAGCCGCCAGAATGCTTCTTCCTCCCAGTGCCCGTGGTCCAAGCTCGCTGCGCCCGGAAAGGAAAACCACGGGTTTGTTGCTGGCGAGGATGGCGGCCACTTCCGAGATGCTGCACGGGCTAGCATGCCACCCAGCTGGTACTTTGCCTGCTTGCAGGCTCGGGCCGCTGTAGACTGACCAGTCTAATGGCACGAACCCTTGCTGGGCCACTATTTCACAGCAGGCTGCACCAATCGCAGAGCCGCTGTCATTAGGAAAGGGCGGTACCCAAACCGAATCGAACAGGCCTGTCTCGCGCAGCGCACTGTTCCATTTGATATTGAGTCCACAGCCGCCAGCTATGCACAGATTGCGTGCTCCCGGCAGGGGATGGTGCTGCAAGGCGTTCGCCATTTCGTCAACGAGGAGACGTTCGAGGAAAAAATGAGACGATGCAAGCACGTCTTCGGGCGCCTCTGCCCCCAATTGGAGCGCGCTGGCAGCGAAAAAATCGTGCACGGCCGCAAGTGAGGATTCCGAGTTGTTGATGTTCGCACGGAAGGCGCAGGCAAGCGCAGTATCGCCGGCAAAGTGTTCTTGATAGAGCTTTTGGAACACAGCAACGATGCGTTCGTGAACTGATCCCAGTGCGATAAAGGCCATCAGCTTGCCGGCAACGCCGAGGTCCCAGCCCCCGCGGCTCGTCTGCTTATAGGGGCCGAAGTAGTGGCCCGCGGCAGCGTAGGCCTGGCCTGTTACCGGGAACAACGATTTGACGAAGCTGGCTCGCTTGCCTTCCACATGGTAGAGCCGCGGAAATATGCAGCCGTCCCACACCAGGCAAAGCGCAGGGTCTCCGGATTTGGCAAAGGGGCTGGTGCAGTATGCAGAGGCGACATGGCTCGTAACATGCGGATAGCTTCTGTAGCTAAAAACCCGATCACCAAGTGTGAGGCCGGAGCCGCCGATCCAATCGAGAAGTCCCTCGGCGTGGCGTTCAACGTAAGGCGCGCCTCTGAGGATAACAGGAGTCTCCCCACTGAGGACCTTGAACTGCGACTCGGCCTCACCGTCCCAGCCGTCGATGACAAACTGATCAACGTCTCGTGCATTGACCCCGTTTTCCGCCAGAGCCGCCACAACAGCATCGAGATTGTTGATTTCTTGATAGCGCGAATTGTTATTCCGCTTCTCCTGCTCAGTACAGAAGACGAGCCTTCCATCTTCGACAACGGCGATAGCCCCGTCATGGGTTAACTTGATGCCACAGACGCGCATAGTGTCTCTATCCAAATCAGGTAGTCGATTTCTGAAAACGGGAAAGCAAGCAGTCTTCATTGACCGATGCGCCGCGGCAATAAAGCCGCTCCACCTCGATCAACGTTTCGTTCAACATCGCGATGACGGTCTCGGCACCGGCCACATGCCCCCAGCGCCGGCAATTAGCATCGATTGCGGATCCAAAAACCATGTGCCCACTTGGCGCCAGCATGCTCACCAGGTTGTGAACGGCGGTGCGTATCGCGGCTACATCCTCGAGATAATAAAGAACTTCGGCCACGACGATCAGATCGAATAGCTGCTGAGTCGAGAACTGTCGAACGTCAGCGACTATCCAGTTGATGTGAGACGATTCCTTCATCCGTTGCCTCGTTCGAGCAATCGCTCGCGGCACCACATCAATCACAGTCAGCCGCTTGCAATAAGGCGCCAGTTTTTCCGTGAATGCGCCGGCCGCGCACCCGACTTCGAGTGCGTTGGTGATAGGACCTTGGGAAAGCGACAACCGAAGCATCTGCGAATGTCGCTCCTGCTCGAACGCATTGGCGTCGAGCCGCCATGGGTCCTCCGCCGCCAGCTCACGGTGCAATAAATGATAGTTGTTGACCTGCGTCAAATTCGCCTCCGAGACGCCGTGCACGGATCTGCAAAGACTCTTGCACATGGGTGGGCAGAGCGAGGCGCGAATCCGGAGGCGTGGAATGCACGCGAATTCCCGAAAAAGCGGTCGCCGGCAACGATGGCTCCGTCAATACTGCTACTTGTGGCCCCTTGAGTTCGCTCGAAAGTCATACTTTTCTGATGCAGCATCAAGCAAAATTCGTAAAATCGATTTTTGTGATGCCAAACATCCAGGTTATGGAAGTTTCGCCAGTTCCGGTCACTCCAAGGGCGGGCGTGTTGGGGCTGCTCGGCTTGATCGCATTCGTCTGGAGTGAAGAGTTGGAGTAGTCGCCCGATCGTTGAGAGGCTCTCGATGGATCGTTCAGCGGCTTTTCTCAACAAGGCTTTGAGCTTTGAGAGTGTGTATTCTCGATCGGGTGAAATCGGGCCATACGGCGGGAGCTATCCAAGGGAGGCATCCATGTCGAAATCACAATTGGGTGGATGTGATGGAGACGTGTTCCAGGCGCTTGTGGCAGATGCCTTTGGGATTCTCAGACGGCCCGATCGATCCTGCGCCTGTTCAGGGAGCAGCTGTTGTTGCTGGACGGGAGGGTGGCTGCTAGACTGGGAGGTTGCACCAGCGCCTATGAAGGCCGTCGCTTTCCAGTGACCATAAGGGACGCTGATCCGCGAGCGTTCTCCTATACGGGATCGACCGTAGCGGTGCGCCATACTGATGAAAGCCCAGGGTCTCATCGTTACAATGAAACGTTCCGGATCAAGGTCAAGTTGGCTGCCGAACCAGACTTGCCGCCGCTTCAGGATGTCAGGATACGAAATCCGCGTACTCTTGTGTGCTGCTGGCGATGCGCCTGATGTCGCCACCCAAGAATCGCCTCACTCCTTCCTTGAAGGAAGCTCGGCCGATCTCGATAATTGACGACCAGACAAAACAATCGAGGCTCAGTTGTCTGAGGAACGCCGGTTCCTTTGACCCGGCCATTTCAAGCTCTCCCAGCGGCCGTGTGCGCTCTCATGCGCCATGTCTCCAGCATCATCCACCGTACCCGACTTGATACGCATTCATCCATGGCGTGGATCTTTGCCATCCAAATAAACAGTTATCGCAATCTTCTGAACGGCGATAGAGAAAGTTGACTTAAACTGAAAGAGAGAAGGCGAAATTCTTTCGCGATCGCTTTTAGACTAGAGGTGCTCTGATGCCGGGAACTCGGTAACTTGAGCTTTGGACCGACCCGGATATGAATGACGAGCGGAACTACCGATCAATTTCTCGAAGTCCTGGAACTACACGATTGGACTTGGCGGAGGATCGAACTGTTGCTTCTCCCAGACGCCGCGACCGCATCTGCGTGAGACTCTCAAGAGCAGGATTAGGAAGTCGGCCTGACGGACATATGCAGAATGGTTCTCGATACTGGAACAACTCAAACGTGGCGGGATCTGCGCCAGTTTGCGCCGTAGCCGGTCTTCCGAGGCGGGGTCCGGAGTATCCTCGGCGCGTCGTCACTGATACTACTCCCGATGGTCGGGAGGGGATTTCGCCAATCAAGCTGGGGGAGACGACGATAATCCTGGATCTACACGGGCAAGGGCTATCGGTGTCAGCGACCGCCAAACAGATTGGCTACGGATTGCAAGAATGTATAGCGCGGCGATCAGGATGAGACGGCGGCGACAATCTGGATGAGACTCTTATGTCGCGGTCGGCATGAAGGTATCATGTTGATTGTCGCTGGCAAGGGTCTCATCGTGTTCTGATTGTCGCTCCGCGACAATCAGGGAAGCACTTTTGGTTGTCGCGAAGGCGGCGGGTCTGCCGCGGTGGCGTTTGGCTTCCATGGCGGAACGTCGCCGATAGCTTTCGACGTTCATTTCGAAGATCGTTGCGTGATGAACAAGTCGGTCCACCGCGGCAAGCGTCATGGCCGGGTCCGGAAAGACGCGGTTCCATTCTCCGAAGGGCTGATTGGCGGTTATCATGATGGAACGCCGCTCATATCTTGCGGAGATGAGTTCGAACAGCACGCTGGTTTCGGCCTGGTCCTTGGTGACGTAGGCCAGATCGTCGAGGATGAGCAGATCGAACTTGTCGAGCTTTGCGATGGCGGATTCGAGCTGGAGTTCACGCCGTGCGACCTGAAGCTTCTGGACGAGGTCGGTCGTGCGCGTGAACAGCACCCGCCAACCATTCTCGATCAGCGCGAGGCCGATGGCGGCGGCGAGATGGCTCTTTCCGCCGCCCGGCGGACCGAACAGGAGGATATTGGCACCTTTGGCGAGCCAACTGTCGCCGGCGGCAATGGCCATGACCTGGGCCTTGGAGACCATGGGCACGGCGTCGAAAGCGAAGCTCTCGAGCGTCTTTCCGGGCGGCAGATGCGCCTCGGCGAGGTGACGTTCGATCCTGCGATGCGCCCGTTCAGCCAGTTCATGCTCGGCGATGGCCGAAAGGAAACGAGCCGCAGGCCACCCTTCACGATCGGCCTGTTCGGCAAATTGCGGCCACAGCGTTTTGATCGTCGGCAGCCTCAGGTCATTGAGCATGATGCCGAGGCGGGCTTCGTCGATGGTGTTGTGGACGTTTTTCATGCGGCCTCTCCCGCATAAGCAGACCCCATCAGGGCTTCATAGCTATTGAGCGATGCGAGCTGCACATGCACGGTCGGCAACTGATCCGGGTCCGGACCGAAGATGGCTCTCAAGGCCATCAGGTCGGGCAGTTTGCGGGCGTCGAGCGTTCTGGCAAGCTCCTCGGCCAGTTCACGCTCGCAACCGCGATCATGAGCCAGGGCCAGCAATTCGACGGTGATCTTGCAAGCCTGCCGGTCAGGCAGTTGCTCGATGAGAGCGTCGAAAGCCCTGCGATATTCCGGCCGGGGGAAGAGCTTGTCGCGATAGACCAGGTTGAGAAGCGCCATGGGCTTTTTGCGCAGAGAGTGGATGACGTGGTGATAGTTGACGACCTGGTCATGCTTGCCGCTCGCGTGGGCGCGACCTCGTGGCAACGTCAGCAGATGCGTGCCGCCGATGAAGACGTCGAGACGATCGTCAAACAAACGCACACGCAGCCGATGGCCGATCAAACGGGAGGGGACGGTGTAGAAGACTTTGCGCAAGGCGAAGCCGCCGGTGCGCGACACGGTGACGACTACCTCCTCGAAGTCGGTGGTGCGGCGCTCGGGAAGCACCTGCAGATGCGGGCGCTCGGCATCAATGCGCTTGCCATGCGCGGCATTGCGGCGGCTGACGATCTCGTCGATGAAGGCGCGGTAGGAGCGCAGATCGTCGAAGTCTCTGGTGCCGCGCATCAGGAGTGCATCGCGGACTGCGTTCTTGAGATGGCCGTGGGAGCTTTCGATTGAGCCGTTCTCGTGGGCGACGCCCTTGTTGTTGCGCGTCGGCGTCATCCGGTAGTGAGCGCACAGCTCCTCATAGCGGTTTGTCAGATCGACCTTGGCATCGGCATCGAGGTTGCGGAAGGCAGCCGACAGGCTGTCGCTGCGGTGATAGAGCGGCGAACCGCCGACCGACCACAGGGCGTTCTGCAGGCCCTCCGCCAAGGCGACGAAGCTTTCGCCGCCAAGGATGACATGGGCGTGCTCAAAACCCGACCAAACCAGCCGGAAGTGATAGAGCAGATGGTCGAGCGGTTGGCCGGCGATCGTCACGCTGAGGCTGCCCATGTCGGTAAAATCCGACAGCCCTAGTCGGCCGGGCTCGTGCGTCTGGCGGAAGATCACCTCCTGTGCTTCACCGTGAACCGCCCGCCATGACCGGATGCGCCGCTCAAGTGTGCGGCGAATGCCTTCGGGCAGTTCCGGATGACGCCGCAGCATCTCGTCGTAAACGGCGACCGCACGAATGCCGGGAGCGGCCTTGAGGAGCGGAACGACCTCCGCATCAAAGATATGCTCAAGCGGATCGGGTCGACGCCGACCGCGGGGCGGCTTGTTCTGCGACGGAAGGCGCTGCTCTTTCTCCATGCGGAACGCCGTCGCCCGGCTGATCGACGCCTTCGCGGCGGCGACCTCAACAGAATGCGTTTGTCGGTACTTCATGAATAATCTCATCTGATGATCGGTTACATGGCGACCCGGCACAAAGGTGGTTCTCCATTCCAGAAAACCGCCACCGTAGCGGGCCGACCGCGATCATGAGACGCCTAAAAATTGCGCCGCGGCGGGGGTGTAACTCCGGTCGGGCTACGCCCTCCCTTCGTCACACCCCCACCGCCGAGTCTCATCCTGATTGACGCTGAGTCTCACCTTGTTTGTCGCCGCGCAAAGAATGCGCGCAACTACGTCGAGCGGGGGCTAGAGGCTCCGAAATATGGCCAACGCAAGCACACAATGTTTGGCGACCGGCTCGCGACCTATCTTCGCGAACGCGTGAAGGCTTGTCCCGTCCGGACCGCGCGGCGGCTTTTCCGCGAGATCTAGGGTCTCGACCGTTTCTGCAGCTATACGGCGCTATCCGGGCTGACAAGGTGACCGGGCTCGAAACCGGCGCCCGCAACTACATCACCAAGCCCTTTGCCTCGCCGGAGTACCTGGCCCGCGTGCGTGCCGCGTTACGCGGGCCGCCGGAAGCGTCACTGCAACAGGATTTTCCATTTCGATGTCTGGCGAATGGGCGCCGCTTGCATCGAGGAACGGATTGTAAACTCAAGCTCTCTGCGAGTTCACTCTTCTGATGGCCTTTCTCAAAAATCAGTGTCCTCTCGCATGAGCAGCTTCTGGGGATGATGCGCGTCAATTTTCCCTTAATTCGCGTCTTCGCCAGCTCGCCAGCGGGCTGGTGGATCTGCATCGCCTCCTTTCGTCATATGGAGGGGACCATTTCAACCTTCGCGGTGCTTGCGGTGCGCTCCCCTTCACAACCAGTGATCAGAATGCTCCAAGCACTCCATGGGGCGGTCCGGAGCCGAGGTCCACACGCCGGGACGATACCGCAATGCGGCTGTGTATGCTGGCACGCTATCACCAGCAAAAAGGCGCTTGTAGAGACAATGTCCCCCAGTCCATGTTGAGGAGGGGAGATATTCGACGATGGCACGTTACGATGCCCGGCTGAGGGGCATTGGAAAGGCACATGCCTGCAGCGCGTTCGCAGGCCACGATTTCGAGGGTAGGAACATTATGAAGACACCGTGGAAATTTCTTGCTCAATTGGCGTCGCGGCGACGATCGGCAAGCGTGCAAGAGAATTTTATTGCGCCTGACACTGATCCCGAAGTGATCGAAAGCGAAACGGAAAACAAGTCGCCACTTCCGTTCGACAAGCCAACGCAAGCTTCTGGCACTCCTGATCACGATTCCGCGGTTGATCGCGGGTCGATGTTATCGGACCAGCTGGAAAGCGACCCCAATCCCCTGCAGGAAATGAACCTCACAGCTGACATTCAAGAGCCTGGAACCCCTGCCCGAAGTGAAACCAAACAATCGGATGCGGCTGGGAAGAGGCTGGGGCCGCAAAGCCAGACAAGCGCAAATTCCCAAAAGAAGCCGGAGATCAGATGTCGAGAACGCTCCAAGAACGCGCGCGCCGAGGGGGTTGCGCAGAGCGCTGTCGCCACAAATGAAGCTGAGACCGTACAAACCTCGTCGTCCGGGGATCCTTTCTTCAACGAAGTGGCAATCCTCGACGAGGAAATCAAAGAGCTGCGACGTCTGCTGGCTCAAAAACTTTATCTGCAGAACGCTCAGCTCAAAAAGATGCTTGAGCGTTTCGACGCCTCGTGAGTTCGCGTCAACTGACGCCGGACCGAGAAAATGCTGCAGGACGTTATTCGCCGCGAGTTCCGAGGCCTGCTCGAAAGCGGGGAACCAGTGGTGTGCCCAGCCGACGGTGAAGGTGGAGCAGTGTCCCGTCACGGCCTTCGACGATCTCGAGGAGATTATTTTCGCGCTTGATCAAAAGAGAGGTTCGGGGCGCCAATCGTTCAGGATCAACAGCTGAAAATGGTGCGCGGCAGGCGCGCATATCGCCCTCCACGAGCAAGCGTCAGTTGGGCAAACGGCCTTGCGCCGCACTGGTAAAGGACGGCGCAACCATCGCATCAGGCCTTGTGCCCGAGCGCAAGCCAACCAGCTCTCTCCGACGCCGGACGGTCCTCGGATGGCCAGATCGTCGTGCGCATCGATCCAGTCGCCGCCAATCAAGCCTCATGAACAACGCGATCCCGGCTGTGTTCGCTTCGGCAGTGGCCTGATGGCGTAGCCCGGCGAACCTGAGGCGTGCGGCGAGCTTCCGGGGCGCGAAATCCAGTCCCGTTCGAGATTAGGCGCCCAAGCATCTTTCGTTGTCCTTACTGGCGATAGCGGGTCCGCAGATGTTTGTGTGATAGATCGGCTTATGCGCGCCACTCCAGCTGACACAGCGCTTCAGTCGAGATGATTGGCGACGATCGGAACGGACCAGACCGTGGAATTCGTGCCCTGATTCCCAAGGCACGAGCGCAGGCGTGTGTCGAAGTCGACTGGGCGCCTACTGTGCCACTGGATTTGTCGAGTTCCCGACATTCGGGAGGCGAGACATAGCGCCACCGAAGTGATCGCGTTGCTTTGGAACGATTTTCAAGCTTGGCACGACACATGCATAGCCATCCACATACACGCTGCGCCGCCGCGCTGGAGATTCCGAAGCAATGGTGAAGAACTTCCTTGGATCATCGGTTACATCAGGCTCGGCTGGAGCGGAACATGGAAAGACTTTGCAAATTCCGACTTTACGATGGGTGCGCCAGTCGAAGACTTCGATCATGGCACTTGTAATTTGTCTAGGCAGGATAGTGAAAACAGCACTCGTTACCGGCGGCTCCGGATATTTTGGGGAACTGTTAAGCAAGCAATTGCTTAGACAAGGAACCTACGTTCGCGTGTTCGACCTGAATCCGCCCGGCTTCAGTCATCCTAATCTTGAATTTCTCAAGGGCACAATTCTCGACCGAAACGCGGTCAGACAAGCACTTTCCGGGATAGACAAGGTGTTCCACAACGTTGCGCAGGTACCGCTAGCCAAGGAAAAAGACCTATTCTGGTCCGTTAACTGCGGAGGCACTCAGATCATCGTTGACGAGTCGGTCGCGACGGGGATCGAAAAGTTCGTCTACACGTCCTCGAGCGCTGTTTTCGGTGCGCCGAAATCGAACCCCGTAACAGAAGAAACAGAACCGAACCCGGCGGAAGATTATGGTCGCGCGAAACTCGCAGGAGAAATTATCTGTAAGGAAGCAATGCAGCGTGATGGCTTGGATGTGGCGATTGTGCGCCCTCGCACAGTTCTCGGATATGGCCGCCAAGGCGTCGTCCAGATTCTCTTTGACTGGGTTGAACGGGGGCTCGATATTCCAGTGTTGGGTGGGGGTAATAACAAATATCAGTTCGTGCACTCGGATGATTTAGCATCGGCATGCATAGCAGCCTCGAATGTAAAGGGGTTTGCCACATACAATATTGGTGCTGCCGAGTTCGGTACGATGCGTGAACTTTTGCAAGTGGTAATCAAGCATGCCGAAACCGGAAGTCGAATCAAATCGATCCCGATGGGACCGACTGCCCTTGCAGCGAATCTGGCAAGCGCGCTCGGCCTCTCTCCCTTAGGGCCATACCATTCGCTGATGTATGGGAGAGCAATGTATTTCGATATCTCCAAAGCGCAAAAGGAACTTGGGTATGCACCGAGATACTCTAATTCTCAGATGATGATCGAGACCTATAATTGGTACCAGGCTAATAGGGCTTCTCTCGGAAAAGGCGGAGGGTCACGTCATAAGGCGCCCGTCAAACAGCAGCTCCTGGCATTGCTTCCCTATGCACTGCGGCTGATCCCAGGATGAACGCGGTTCCGATAATCTTGGTTTTTGCTGCGGGCCTGAATTCCTGTATTGGCAATATATTGCTGAAATGGGGCCGGGCCTCACTGCCTCCCAGCGCCGGACTTGCCGATACGTTTCTCACTCCCGGCTTTGTAGGCGGGGTGGTATTTTATGGCATTAACGTTCTACTGTTTGCAAAGGCTCTGGACTCCTTGGAGGTATCAGTCGCTTATCCGATTCTGGCAGGCTCCGGATTCGCGATGCTTATCATCGCGTCGCATTATTTTTTTGGAGAACCATTCCACCTTCACAAATGGATCGGTGTTGCCCTCGTCCTGGTGGGCATTATTTTTCTGGCGCGAGGAGGCTAAGTTGGCATTCGATCGAGTGATCGTGGCAACATTGACACCTTTATGGCCATTGCTCGACGCGGAAGAAAGGCCAGCGGTGGTGTCAGAAGTCGCACGCAGTGTGACCCGTTCCATCGCACTTGCCCCATTTCACATTCGCTTTGCGGTCGAAAGCGTTTCGATCGTCATAGGTCTCTGCACTGTCTTGATTTCAGCGGGTGCAGGCGGTCCCTTGGCGCGCACGCTCCGAACAGACAGATTTTATCGGCTCCTGCAAAGAATGCCCGGTCCCGCCGGTTCTGTCATACGCCTTTATCGCTCGATGACGCTGCTTGCATTTTATGATGAAGCGCCGGTAGCCGAAAAGCTGTTGGCTGCACGGCCTGCTCAAACCTCATAGGCTTGAATATGAAGGGCGGGTTTTCGTTGAACAGCGAACTGCAACTGGAAGCCGATGCGGTGATAATCGGTTCCGGCGCGGGCGGTGCAAGCGTTGCTGATGTACTTACAGCTGCCGGTTTATATGTGATCATGCTTGAAGAAGGTGGGCATGTTCCCTCATCATCGGCTTCTCCTTTCGCGAGTGAAGCATTCGCGGCAGCCTGGCGCGGCGGAGGATTAACCGCGGCGATCGGCCGCCCCCCTATTGCTTATGCGGAGGGCCGCTGCGTTGGGGGAGGGACAGAAATCAACAGCGCGATTGCCCAGCGCGCCGATAGCGACCTCCTTGATCAATGGCGCAAGCTTTACAAGATCGAGAATTTTACCCCGGACGAACTGTCGCAATATTATGGTCGCGCGGAGACAACGGTGAATGCGAGCCTGACCCCCGGCCCACTCGGGCGTCCCACCGACATTCTGCGGCTGGGTGGGGAAGCGCTTGGCTGGAAAGTTTCGGAGCTGAAACGGGGGCAGCGTGACTGCAAGGGCGCCAATCGGTGTTCTTTCATTTGTCCGAATGGTGCCAAGCAGTCGATGGCGGTGACCCTTCTCCCAAAGTCGATGGATCGCGGCATGCGGCTGCTTGCGCGAACGCGCGTAGACAAGATCCGTATCGAGAAAGGACGTGCCGCAGTGGTCGTCGCTCAGTTGCAGGACGCCGGCGGACAGGGCGTGCACGTGCGCGTAAAAGCGGGACTTGTGTTTGTCTGCGCGGGAGCAATTCATACGCCAGCGCTTTTGCGTCGTTCTGGCCTGCGTAAACGCATTGGCGATACCCTGCGCATTCATCCGACGATCAGAGCGACGGCACTTTTTGATGAACCCGTTGATGCGCACCAGTCGCGCCTTCCGCTGACAGCCGTTACCGAATTCATGCCCGAGCAGCGCATAGGCGGGTCGGTGTTCACGCCGGCTGTCTTTGGCCTTTCACTTGCGGAAGACTGGACCAATCGCGGCGATCTGATGCAGGCTTGGCGTTTATGCGGCTCTTATTACGGCATGATACGACCGCGCGGAGTGGGTTCAGTGAGACCTCTTCCCGGTATTAATGAACCGCTTGTCAGTTTCAAACTCGCGCCTGAGGACTGGATCTCTTTGGGCCAGGTTCTCACCCTCCTCGGACAGGCGATGTTTGCGGCCGGTGCCCGGAAGGTAATCCCAAGTATATCGGGCCACGAGGGCTGGACAAACCCTGATGAGGTCGATGAATTCCGGAACAAGCCTCTGCCTGAAAAAGCGACCAACCTGATGACCATACATCTGTTTTCCACCTGCCCACCCGGCGAGCATCGGGACGCTTGTGCAGTCGACAGTTACGGACGTGTGCGGGGCGTCGAAAACCTCTTTGTCGCCGATGGCAGCGTCATTCCTGAGGCGCCCGGCGTCAATCCCCAGATGACGATCATGGCTCTGGCGTTCCGGATAGCGGAAGCGGCACTCAGTCATTCCTCTCGAGAACGCGCCCAATCGGCCGCAAGGGAGTAAGTGTTATACATTAAGGTCCAGTAGTGAGGACCGGGAATTGCAGCCCAGGGGAACTATCGATAAATGCGCCACTTGCCCTTCTTCTCGGAAACAAGCTTGTAGACTGAATTGTTGTCCAGCACCGGTTTGCCCCACAAACCATCTCTTGAAGTGACTACAAGAGTTCTACAACGATATTTTTCCTTCATAATTCTAAGATGGTCTTCTGTTGCCAGGCCGGCGAAAGCGCGTACGAAGAAATTATAGATCTCTGATGCTTTTTTAGGCGTCAGTTGAGCAGCATAGGCGCGCAAAAAATCAAGCGTGGTTCCGCAATGTCGTCTCTGAGACAAAATTGCCCAGGAGATATTTGCCGGTGTATAGGTCACACTTGCTAGATCAAGCGGGTTGTTGGCCACCGCTTCATTCGGAGGCGTTACCTCGCGGACAGCTTTCCACATCTCAGGGGATGCTTTGAAAGCAGTGCCTTCTTCTGAATCAGGTCCTTCGACCTGGAATTTGAAGGTGTTCGAATAGACAGACTTGGCGCCAACCAAAATTGAGGGGGCGAGTAAAATAATAGCTGTTATGGTTGTGAGGCGCCCAACTAGCGTGCCTTTACCGATAGTTGTGGAGAAAAGCCCAGAAGTCAGCGCAGTCATGACAAGCATAGATGGAATGAGTACACGCCATCCTAAATCATTGTACATAATTACGCTATGGAGTATCTGTGTACAAAATAGAGGCGCCAGCACCGAGACAGTTAAAGCGCAGTCAATGTGTGCGTATCGCTTACTGTCGTCAGAGGGTCTGGCAAAACTCCAGATGAGGAATGATAAATATATTATTCCGAACTCAAGAAAGACCAGAACAAGCCAGAATCCTGGAATGTCCAAAAACCAATAATCGCCGGCAAAAATGGGAAAAACCCAAAACTCCACGACCTTCCTAGTGTGTAATATAGCGGACTGTTCGCGAATAAGCACGGCTGCACAGAGTAGGGTTATGACGACTGTGACCGAAAGTGAAATGAGAACCTCCAGAAGCCGTTTGACCTTTAGCACATGTGAGACCGACAGCGCCCCCACAAGGGGTAATATCAAAAGCAGCGATAAGCTGCCCGCCCACATCGAGCTCCCATAAGCAGAAGCCAAGATTGCGCCCATAAATACTGCCAGAGCCATATTGCGCCCGGCGTTGGAATATAAAATTCGCAGGTATGCCATGATGGCAATCAGGGCCAGCGTCCCGGAAAAGACGTGCTGGGGTACCCAGGGGGCCTGGATAATCCACGTTTGGAGGCCATGTTCGGGTGCCATCCATTTCTCGAGCCACTTTCCGAAGACAAATCGCACGGCTGGCTTAAGCGAACCGACGAATAAGAGCGGGAGTGACCACCAAGCGGCATATGCACTTCTGCTTCGCGCCACAGCCAGCCAAGTTACGACAAACGTGGAGAAAAGCGCGGTCATGCCGGTAAGAGCGATGTCGGCCTCCCAGCCGGTTGCGCCTGTTATCACGGATGAACAGGCGGCTATGAAGTGCCAGACGTAGTAGTAAATTAGGGTGTTGGGAGATCCGGCTTCGGAATGGAATGGATTGGCGGGAGGCAATCCGTTTTGAGCGATTTCATTTACGATCGCGATCTTTGCATGGTCCCAGATCGGGTGACCGACGCCGACGCTACCTCCATAATGCTGCGGAATGATCTCGAAAGCTGGCAAAAGGCAGAGGAGAAACGCAACAGTGAACCAGCAAAAGCCGGGACTCGCAGGCGATCGCAGGAGCGGGTCTATGGTGCCTTTCGAGAGCCAGAATGCGACAGCGGACAAACCAAGGACGATCAGCATCAGGTTGATCGCTGTAATGGGTAAAAAATGAAAAATGGAAACGGCTACGGCGCCGAATATCCCAAGTCCGATGACCGGCGACAGAAGCAGGCGCATCGTGGTGTTGCTGTCAAAATACTTCGAAACAGGCCAACCTATGGCATATCCTATAGCACTTGAAACAAGTGCGCTGGAGACAATTGAAGAAGTTTGCACCAGCACTGACGGCCTCACAGCTCCTCGGCAAGCTTGACTAGAATGACTGACCGTTTTTGACGCACCAATCGACCGAACGTTGCATGCCCTCGCGCAACGCAATTTTCGGGGCGTATCCGAGCACTTTTCTGGCTTTGGTGATATCGCAGGCAATTGTCTTGTTCATTTCCGACAGCACATGGATCTTCTGGTGATAGATCCCGGCATATTGGAGGGTAGCATCAAGTATCGTTGCGGCGCCGCCTACGATGTCCGGCAGACGGAAAGGGTTGGGCTTTACCGTCATGCCGAAATCTTCGTGCAGGACCATTCCAACGACTTCAATGATTTCGTTCATGGTGTAGGGCGTCTCGTCTGCAAGCCAGAAAATATCTCCCGCAGCCCGCTCGTGAACTGCGGCCAGAAGAATGCCCTGAGCCAGGTTGTCAGTGTAACCCATGGATCGGCGGTTCCGCCCTGATCCAATAATGGGAAACTTGCCTTCTTTGACCATCTTGAAAAAAAGCGTTTGCCTTGAAGGCTGATTGGGACCGTAAAACCAGGGCGCGCGCACGATGACAATCTCCATAGTGCTGCCAGCAGCCACTTCCGCACGCAGTGCCCGTTCCATCAGCATCTTGGAGCGGCCGTATCCCGCATGGGGATCATAGGGGCTTTCCTCCGTGAATCTGTGGTCCGAGTGAGGATTGAAGCCGACCGGCGAATTCGACGACATGACGACAGCGCGCCGCACACCTGCCTTTTGCGCTGCAGTAACGAGGTTGATCGTGCCCTGTGTGTTGATTGCTTCAAACTGGGCAACATTTTTGGGATGAATGATACCTGCCATGTGAATGAGAACGGCGCCTTCGGCGCCGGCGACGAACGCGCGGACGGACTGCATCTCCCGAAGGTCACCTGTCGCGATTTCCATGCCCTGTTTGCGCAACTCAGATATGTCTTCTCCCTTAGGCACGAGGGCCCTTACCCGGAAGCTTCCGTTTGCGAGAAGTCCTGCATCCGGCAGGCCCGTCGTCAACGCGGCCGCCACCCGCCCGCCCAACCAGCCGGCAGCTCCAGTTAGGAGTACGAGCGGCGCATTCAAAGTTATAGGGGTTATCTCTTGCATATTGGCATTTGCTTAATTTCACATGGCCATCACGAACGCCGACGCGATGAGGGCGCCGATAAACCAGCTGGTCTTGTCGTTGAGCGCGAAGACAATAGGGTCGTCGTGCAATTCCATACGATGACTGAGGAGCCAGATCCTTTGCAGCCAAATGGAAACGCCGAGCGGCGCAACATAAAGCCATGCTGGATTATGATATAGGTGCGTCACTCTGGGCTCGAGTGCGAGGAAAAGCAGCATGATGACGATCGAGGCCGAAGCGGACGCAAGGCCATGGCCCAAGGTTAGCGGCCAGTCGCCAGGCAAGTATCCGCGCCCTTCGATGGTGTCCTTGCGATTTGAGCACGCGCGCATTGCTTCCACATGACGCTTTGCCAGAGCCAGCGAAATGAAGAACATTACTGAAAACGAAAAAAGCCAAGGGGAGAATGCCAGGCCGTTCAGCACCTGACCCATGACAATCCTTAAGGTGAATAACGCCCCAATAACTGTCACATCGAGTAACGCAACACGCTTCAGGCGGAATGAATAGGCCAGTGTCAGCGCGAGATAGACAGAAGCAACCAGCGCGAATTGATGGTCCAAAAGGAGGGCCGTCCCAATGCCTGTAGCAAGCATAACCAGACACGCCAGAAAGCCGTTCATGACACTGATTCGGCCTGCAGCGATTGCCCGGAAGCGTTTGGTCGCATGCGCCCGGTCCGCCTCCAGATCAGCCAGATCGTTGATAATATAGGTTGCCGAAACAATCAGGCCGAAAGCGAGAAAACCGAACGTCGTTTTCAGTACAGCATGGAAGTCGTCCGCAATGCGGCCGAGAAACAGAGGCACGAAGATCAGCACATTTTTCGACCACTGGTGTATCCTGAGTTCAGAAAGCCAATCCTTCACCGGATGACTTTTTTCAGGACTGAGCGTCCTAACCTCGACGCCAGCCTCACGGAGTTTGCTTTCGAACTTTACTCCGTCGCCAACCAGAACGGCTCCGGAAGCCGCCTCCCAGATCGGCAGGTCGGCGGCACTGTCGCCTGCATAGATGAATCCCTCGGGAAAGCTCTCCTGAAGCCATTGCAGTTTGCGCCGGCTCTTGAGGTTCAGTGAGCCACTACTCC